>CABXQY010000018.1 GCA_902514485.1 uncultured Candidatus Poseidoniales archaeon | reverse complement strand
GATGTTATATGTCTCGAAGAAGACTCTGCGCGAAAGCTTGAAACCGAATCCACATCAGACGGAGAAATTGTTTTTTATACATTAGATCGATTGGGGGTGCCATTAGTAGAAATTGCAACTGCTCCTGACATTCAAACGCCAGAGCACGCCAAAGAAGTTGCTTTAATACTCGGGACATTGTTAAGAGACACTCGTCAAGTTAGAAGAGGCTTAGGTTCAATCCGTCAAGATCTTAACGTTAGTATTGCATGCGGCGTAAGGGTCGAAATCAAGGGCTGCCAAGATTTAGAATGGGTTCCTCAAATTATCAAAATTGAAATGGCAAGACAATTGCATATGTATCGCCTAGCCAATGAGCTGCGTGAAGAAGCAGAATTACCGATGCTCCCTTCTGATCGCCGTCTAGATTCTATCCCTGTAGAAAATAGAGTGGCTCTTTCAGCATCTTCTAGATTACCATTTGAAACCGAAGATCTTTCAAACTTATTTCTAAATAGTAATTCGGAGATGGTGAAAAAAGCACTTTCTTCAGGTTCCGTAGTTCTAGGATTGAGGTTACAGGGTTTTGCAGGAAAAATCGGAAGTAAAGAATTAGATGAGAACGGTTCACAAATGCCCCGTCTTGGTCGAGAGCTAGCCAGTTCAGCCAAGCAAGCAGGTGTGGCAGGTATTTTTCATTCCGATGAACTTCCAGCATACGGCATCAATGTAGCAGCCGTAGATTCAGTAATGAGGGAGTTAGAATTATCGGAAAAAGATGCCTTTATTCTATGCGTGGCTCCCAGATGGCAGGCAGAATTAGCTCTCGAATCTGTTCTTCTTAGAGCTAGAGCCGCCTATCATAGAATACCGGGGGAAGTACGTAATGTGGTAATCAGAAAAGGTGCTCCAGAAGATGGAACAACGACAGCTATGAGACCCCTTCCCAGTGGTGCGCGCATGTATCCTGAGACAGATATACAAGTTTTGAATTTAGAATTAGATAGATGGGATAAAATACAATCTAATTTACCTATGAATAAACAACAAAGATTGTCGAGATTACAAAAATACGGTATCTCCAGTAATCAAGTAGAAGCAATATTAGGAAGTGAGTTAGACGACATATTCATTTCCGGTTTAACCGAAAATGAATTATCATCTCCTGCACTTCCTCCAAAGCCGTGGGCATCAATTTTGTTAGATAATTCCAGATCAGAGATTTCTAAAAAATCAAACATATCTGTATCTAATGTCCCCTGGGAATTATTAGCCTTGTTAGTATACTCAAAAGAACAAGGGATTATTACTAGAGAGGGTATAATTCCTCTGGGTTCAAAGTACCTTTCAACTACGGATGAGGATGTTTCTTCATTTGATAATAAGATAGATTGGATCTCTAAAAACGCTGAAATCGAGGGTTTTATTCCTGCAGATAGTTCTTCAGTCGAGGAAGTAATTAACATAATAATAGCAGATAAATCAGATTTCATAAAAAATAAAGGCATGGCAGCAGTAGGTCCGTTAATGGGTATGGTTATGGCCAAACTTGGTGGCTCTGCTGACGGTAAATTAGTTAATTCTATATTACTTGAGAAAATTAAGGAAATTAGCGAATAATATTTTCTAATTATTAATTTTTGGCTAACTAATTATCACTAATATTAATCTACCTAATTACTGGCCGTATGTAATCCATGTCTTCCCTCATAGCCACATTTTCAGTAGTAGCCCTATTGACAATATTGGGGTATCTCGCAGCAAAAGAAGAATATCGATTAAAGTCCGCTTCAATTGTTTTTCTAGTAGTTCTATTGCTTTCATTAAGTACATTGTCTACGGAGTGGAGTAGAATGACTTCAGAATTAGTTGATAATGACGAAGATCCACATTATGGTTTGCCAGATTTATGGGATGGTAAGCAAGTAGTTTGCTTCCATTTCCCCGACGATGCAACTCCGTCTGAATTTGCTGATGGTCGACATCACATAGATTATGATGGTACAGATTTCAAAACAGATAAAAATTGGAACAATACCGGCGCTTGTGTTGGTGGATTTGAAGGATATGAAGAAGGCTTAGATTTACTGAATGCAGCTGTTGAAGTAAGAACGCATCTTTTTGGATTAAATATCACAGATTATGGTGATTTAGGAATTTTCATTAATTCAATAGGGGGCGTCGATCCTTGTATTCAAGGACCATGTGGAGACAATATCTGGAGTTCTTGGGAAATCTATCATAATGGCGTTCTCTCTTTATCCGGAATTTCAACTTTAACCTTGAATGATGATAGCGTCCTGATATTCCAAATTGGAACAACGACATGGTAATCCAAGGATGGCTTTGCATCTGACAAAATTATTACTTTTTTTTAATCTTCAAGATTGAATCAGAGTAATCATCAATAACATAATCACATTGGACTACTTACCTATGTTATTCGATGCGCACGCAGTAACTCTTTCTCCAACTGAACAATTCATTCTAGATTTGGCAATAGTAACTGTTGCGATTGCATCATTGATATTTACAGATAGTAAGTTCAAATCTAAAAACCCCGGTTTAATTTTTACGATAATTATAGTAGTTGCGGTTTCAGGAAGGATGTTACTAGATCCAATTCCTAATGTACAACCTGTTACATTCTTAGCAATAATGGTCGGAATTTATTTTGGTATTTCTTATTCAATTGCGTTTGCCACTATAGTTACACTATCTTCCAATGTGATGTTAGAACACGGCATTTGGTCCAATTATCAAATAATTGGTTGGGCGTCTGTAGGTATTTTAGCCGCATTATTACGTAGTCAATTTATTCAAAATGAAAAGCTAAATATAACCAATCTCGCAATATTTGCTGCATTCTCTGGATTTCTGTTTAATTGGATAGTTTCTTTGAGTATTCTACATAATGTGGATCCCTCATTCTTCCTAATCTACTTGTTAAATGGCGTTCCTTTTGACTTACTTCATGCCGGAGGGAATGTTGCATTTGTTGCATGGCTCGCTAATCCACTCAGTGAATTAATGAATAGACATACTAACCTTACAGCTCCTAAGGCGGTGCCTGAACTTGTCTCAAACTAATGAATTAACGATGATATTAGTCACTCGTAGTGACCTCATATTATCAAAAGGAAAACTTGCCGCACAGTGTAGTCATGCAACGGCAGAATGTATACTCAAAGCAAAAAGAATTGCACCTAAGTTATTAGAAAAATATCGCACTAATGGTGCCAGAAAGATTGTCTGTAGCGCTAGTAATCTTGAGAGCCTAAAACGTATCTTCGGTGAAGCGAATGAGGCCGGATTAATCTGTTACATGGTAAAAGATGCTGGACACACCGAAATACCGTCAGGAACTGTAACAGTTGTAGGGATAGGGCCTGGACCGCGCTCTACTATAGATACGATCACAAGCAGTCTGCCTCTTGTAAAGTAACAACTCGATTATTTAGAGTATAAGCACTGAAAGAGTATCCAGTATATTTTGTAAATTCGGCTAAACTGGAGGACGTATGTCCCCCAGTTTGCCTTACGTATTTTAAATCAAATCTTTACTTATTCCATTGCACTGTCGATTTCAGCGCCAACTCTTGCACCGATACCGAACATTATACCGTGAATAATCCATGGCATGGCTACATCAGCCATGTCACCAGAATCTCCTAGTAACATACTACCCATGTTGTGAGCTGATCCGAAGTCCATTAATGCCATAGTTGCTGTAGCATCACCGTTTGCTAGATAAGCTCCTGAAACTGCCATTATAGCAATTGCAGTTATCCAAGCATCACAACTTGCATGTATCTTACTTATGATTGCACCAGCAGCGATCATTCCAACCATTGCCCACAATGAGAATTCCCATGCGTCTGTATCAGCCGCATCATATGCGGGTGAAAGATCACCTAATCCTTCACTCATCATTGCAACAGCAAGAGCCGCTCCAATGACTTGCATTACCAGTTTCATTCCATTATTCATCCAGTTGTCCTGATCTGCAATGTCACCTGTCATTATGTGCATCCAAGTCACTGCAGGTAATATGTGAGCACCACTGAAAGCCATCCAAGCTCCAGCAAGTACTAACGCACCTGTTAGTGAACCCATGCCTTGGCCCATTCCACTTAGAACTAACCAAGATACAACAAAGGCACCTCCTACTTCATTCATCATTCCTTTTTTATCCATTTCCATATTTATTTCCTCCCACCGTAGTGGACGCTTGTGCGTTATTCGGAGAGTATATAATAACAGAAGGTATGAATCCGGTAAAATAGGCGAGTTTTAGGGCTTTCTTACATATGCCGGTGTTATAAAAAACACCTGATAACTCTGGTATTACTTAGTATATCTGATGATATTGTTATTTTCTTTAAATCTCGTATTTTAATAGCAATAGTCATCAATGAATAGCCATTGTCGTCGAATATGGTGGAGCAGGTCGCCCTTAATTCAGGCACTCGTGAAAACCTTCTATCAGAATGTGAAGGGCTTTCTTCACTTGTTGAATGGCTAGATACTATTCAACGCCGCCCGGGCATAAAAGAATTAGGACAGAAATTAGAATCAATTGAAGTTAATATTCCAGCATTGAAAGATTGTATAGGTTATGCAGAAGACGGCTATCAGAGGAATGTGATTAAGAAAACAGAATTCTATGAATTAGTAGCAATATGCTGGACCCCCGGTCAGTTAACTCCTATTCACGATCATGTAGGTAGTGATTGTGCTTTCAAAATAATAGATGGAGTATCGACTGAAACAACTTTCAATCTCAACGATAAAGGATTAGCTTACCCAACTAGCGTTAGAAAATACCATCGAGGTGAGATTTGTGCATCTGATGAGCCTGATATCCATAGGGTAACAAATAATTCGCATAATGAATTGATAAATCTTCACGTTTACACGCCTCCATTACATGCTTACAATACTTATGAGCCTGCGAATTAACACTCAAGAGTCTATACCCATTTCGCGCTTATACTCTCCAAAGACTTCACTGAAAAGTTGGATATCAGATTCAAATGTTTCAGGCAATAATGGACCAAATGAAAATCTAAAGAATCTTGAATATGGAGTTACATAATTTGGATCTTTAGAATGAGGTCGAGCCATATCACAGTCAGAAGCACATAGTATGGCCGCTCCTCGTTTGAACAATCGTCTATTCAATTCTGCGCTTGTCATTCCTTCAGGTAATTCGAGCCAATGGTAAAATCCTCCATCGCCGGTATATACTCCTAGGCCCATATCTTTGAATGCATCACCATACCTTTTTCGCTGCCAGTTGTAATGTTCTTCAACCGCTTTTCTAGCCTGCTTTACACGCCCTGGCTCAAGTAGCTTAACTGCATAGAGTTGAGATGGATGGCTAACTCCTCCCATCCCAAAACTGGAGTAGTTGGATAATGTCTCAATATTCTTCTTACTAGCAACAATCCAACCAACACGAATACCTGGAGATTGCAAACCTTTTGTACAAGCGCCTGCAATGAAGACATTGCTATTGTCTAAGTCTTGTACATACTGTATTCCACTTACTGATGGTGAATGAAACATTTCATATGCTTCGTCGAGGAGAATTCCGTTCCCTGGTTCTTCAGCTATCTGAATCAATTCCCTCAATTCATCCCCCCAACGAGTTTGTCCCGATGGATTTTGAGGATTAGATATAATAGGCATAACCCTAGTTTTAGCATTAAGTCCATCACGATCAAAGTAGGATTGATTACTCGGATGAAAGTTATTTTCTTTGGTGAATGGAACAATCTGAAAACTAGTATTTGTTTGTTCCATTATGTCGAGATAAGCAGGCCATTCGATATTACCTATTCTCGCCTGTACATTTTCCTTCAGGAATGCCAGTACTGTGTAGATTCCAGGCCTACCTCCGGCAAATACCATGACATTCTCTGGAGCAATATTAGAACCATATTGAGAGTTGTAATAGTCTGAAATCGAATCTCTCAACTTTGGATGTCCCCATGCCTTAGGGTAGAATCGATCCTCCCAAGTAACGTCGATACTATCGGGTAGAGATGGACCATTGAAATTCTCTAAAGGCGTGGTTAAAGGAAACCCTTGTGACCAAGGATGTGTACCTTCTGTACCCATGAATTGTCCGAAAGAATCTCTGAAGTCATACAGAGTTTCATAGATTCCCATGGGGGGACAATTGTCTGATAGGAAAGACTCTGTCATACTCTCCCGAACCGCTTCAAGCAAATTAGTTTGTTCATGATTTACTTTCAACTAAGGTTGCTAATATTTAATAGCATTTAATCGGTACGAGATATTATGAATAAATCGCCTAAATCTATATTTGTCTCAGTTTTCATTGCTGTAGTGTTAATTGGAATGTCTATTTCTGCAATACCAACTAATCAAAACAAAGAACTTGGTGATAAAGAAAATAAGTCTTTTACACATACAAATGTTAGTTTTGAAGGATATCAAGAGGATTCTATATATTCGTATTCAACACTATCTTCCGGTGGATGGACTCAGTGTGCCATAACTGAAGATACACGTGTAGTCTGTTGGGGTAATAATGCTCAAGGAAAAAGAGGATTGGGGGGAGGAATAGGCAATGCCTCTGAGACTCCACCAGGGAAAGCAGGTCCTTGGGTTGTTGGCAATTTATCTGGTGGGATGGTTGAGGTTTCAGCCGGTGCTTGGTCCACATGTTCCTTGGACCAAAATGGCGAAATATGGTGTTGGGGAGGTGGTGAGCAGGGCCAATTAGGTACAGGTACTGATGTTTGTGTGGATAATACGATAACAACTTGTAATTCTGCTACAAATTACCCTCCTGCTAAAATTTCTTTGCCTTTAGGAAAAACTGCTGTATCTTTATCTGATGCAAATCAAGGGCATTTCTGTGCAATTTTGGATACCGGTGAAGGATTATGTTGGGGTTGGAACAATGATGGTCAATTGGGGGATGGAACAGTTTGTACAGGGGGGACGTGGTGGGACTCCAATACTAACAACCCAACACCTGCTGGCTGTAATTCTAATAACGGACGATATACTCCAGTGTTAGTTGATGACTCAAATTTTCCAGCTAATTATTCAATAATCTCAATTTCAACTGGTATGGGGCATTCCTGTGCAATTATTAACAATAATGATTTATATTGTTGGGGTACTAACTTTTGGGGTCAACTAGGTTTGGGCTCATCTGGCAGTAATGATTTTCCAACACCTCAATATGTCGATAGTGGTGTAATTGCTGTAGCTACTGGTAATGAACATTCTTGTGCGTTGTATGAAAATCAAATAGTGAAATGTTGGGGAAATAATGCTCAAGGACAACTTGGAACCGGAAATTTGCTTAATCAAAATGCACCTACTCCAATAAATCTGAGTTCCAATCTAGCTTTGATTTCTCTAGAAACAGCGTACAATCTTAACTGTGCAATTTCTGAAGAAAATATTCCGTATTGTTGGGGGGCTAACCAATGGGGGCAACTTGGAAACTATGATCCAAATGACTCAAGACAGGAGACTCCATTGACTGTTGAAGATAATTTATCAGTGATAGCAATTTCACTTAACGGAGATACAGTTTGCGGAATTAAAACGGATTCCAACACAACAGCTCACGGCCATCGAGATGTATTTTGTCGAGGACAATCATACAAAGGACAGATGGGAGATGGATTTTGGAATCAGTCTTGGGAAGATTATAATGAAAATAATATAAATTTAACATCCGATTATATTGGTCCTCAAATTTATCAAGGATTGGGTGGAATTCATATACCTGAGAGGGATATCGATTCAGATTCGATAATTGCAATACTTGACAATCTTCCTCATGGTTGTCCAGATGGTAGTTACGATCCTAATTATGATGGTTCTTGTGTGACTACTGACATAGGTCATTACAGTACGAATCAGTTATATCATTCACAAATACCATGTGACTTCGGCACATATCAACCAAATACTGGACAAGCCAGTTGTATTGAATCATCTCCAGGCTATTTTGTTGATACTATGGGCTCCCACACTCAGCAGAATTGTCCATCTGGAACGTATCAACCGAATCACGCTCAGTTAAGTTGTATTGATGCATTACCGGGGTATTCTCCCAATGTAAATTCAACCGATCAAGTCATCTGCTCTAGTGGTTATTTCCAACCTAACGCAGGTCAAGAATTTTGCATTCCTACTTCTCCTGGATTTTATGTTTCAAATCTTGGTTCTCTGAATCAGTTTGGCTGTGAGCCAGGGACTTACCAACCTAACTATGCGTCTTCTTCTTGTATCGAGGCCAGTCTAGGGCACTTCGTAGAAAATAGTAATTCCACAAATCAGGAGATTTGTATTTCGGGGACCTATCAACCCAATTATAGTTCAACTTCATGTCTTGACTCAGAGCCAGGATACTATGTTGAAAATGATGGTTCGAATATACAAACTCCTTGCGGTTTAGGGACATTCAGTACCTCCGTAGGTGCTTCAGGGATTGAAACTTGTATCTTGGCAGATCCAGGGCATTATGTTGACAGCATAGGAGCAAGCAGTCAATCAGAGTGCCCAGCAGGTACTTATAATCCAAGTATTGGGGCGTTTTCATCTACTCAATGTATACTTTCCGATGTCGGCTACTTTGTACCCAGTGAAGGTCAAAGCGAGCAAACAATATGTCCAGCAGGTAGCTATCAACCACAAACAGCATCTTCTGAATGTTTACTGGCAAACCCCGGTACTTATTCTTCGGCCGGCGCTACTTCTACATCTCCTTGTTTGGCTGGTTCTTATCAAAATGAGGCAGGGCAATCTGGATGTCTAGATGCAGACATAGGACACTATACTTCTTCACCTGGATCCTCCTCTCAGATTCCATGTTTAGCAGGTTCTTATCAAAATGAAACAGGTTCAACCAGTTGTATAATTTCCGATGTCGGCTACTTTGTACCCAGTGAAGGTCAAAGCGAGCCAACAATATGTCCAGCAGGTAGCTATCAACCACAAACAGCATCTTCTGAATGTTTACTGGCAAACCCCGGTACTTATTCTTCGGCCGGTGCTACTTCTCCTTCTCCTTGTTCACCTGGTTCATATCAATCCGAAGCCGGGCAATCGGGGTGTGTTCTCGCAGAGTCAGGTCACTTTTCTAGCGAAATATCATCTACAGCTCAGATAGCTTGTGAGGAGGGAACTTATCAATCATTGACAGGACAAGAATCTTGTCAATCCGCCGATCGAGGGCACTATGTTGATAGTTCTGCAGCTACAGAACAAATACCATGTTATCCTGGTAGTTATCAGCCACAGATGGGGTCAAATACTTGTGTGCTGGCATCAGAAGGATATTTTGTTCTTAATTCAGGAATGGCATCTCAGACGATATGCCCTAATGGTGAATCTCAACCTCTAACTGGTCAGACTGAATGTATTCTTGATTCCGTGGATTCAGGCATCTCTAATTTGATAATCATAGGAGGTATAGGTGGAGTCGTGTTATTAGGGGCAGCATTCTTAATGCGCCCAAATTCTAAGCCTAAGGTCTCAAAAGGTACTAAAAAAGTTAGGAAAAAGAAAAAGCAGTAATTTTTTTGAAAGAAGACCTAATATCGCTTTATTTGATATGTGATAACCTCATGGCAAGGTCATGAGGCATTACCCTAGTGACCGAGTAGACCTTCGTAGCGATACCGTGACCCAGCCAACCCCTAAGATGCGGGAAATAATGTCGTCCGCAAAAGTTGGAGATGATGTTCTAGGAGATGATACAACGGTCAATGAATTACAAGATTATATCGCGGAAATCTTAGGTAAAGAAGCGGCTCTTTTTGTTCCTTCAGGGACAATGTCAAATGCGATTGCAATAAAATCACAGACAAAACCGGGGGATGAGATTGTGACACATAAGAAATCTCATATTTACCTCTATGAAGGAGGCGGATATGCATCATTATCCGGTTGTTCAGTATCTCTCGTAGACGGAGATAAGGGAATCATGGATCCAGAAGATGTTAAATCAGCAATAAGGAAATCTAAAGGCAGTCAATCTCATTTTCCTAACTGTTCATTAATTTGTGTAGAAAATACTGCAAATATGGGCGGCGGCTCTTTGTATCCAATTGAAGTACTAGATTCAATTTGTAAGATTGCTCATGAGAATAACTGCAAGGCTCATTTAGACGGGGCTCGTCTTTTCAACGCAGTAATTGCTAGCAATATTAAGCCAGATAGAATGGTTAAAAATTTTGATACAATCTCTATCTGTCTTTCAAAGGGACTTGGATCTCCAGTTGGCTCCTTACTAGTTGGAGACTCTGCTACAATAGCTGAAGCACACCGATGGAGGAAAATATTTGGGGGCGGTATGAGGCAAGCCGGAATACTTGCAGCAGCAGGTTTGTATGCACTGAAAAATAATATTGAACGACTTCAAGAAGATCATACAAAGGCATTTCAACTTGCAGAGTCTGTTAACTCAATGAACGGTTTCGAAGTTGACATTAGTTCCGTACAATCTAATATGGCTTACATCACCTGCCAAAATAAGTCTGCGTCAACAGTAGTTTCAGAATTAGGTAACATGGGTATTGATGTTTTATCAATAAATGATGATGTTGTCCGTGCAGTTATTCATTTACACATAACTGATGAAGATGTTTCTAGAACCATTGAAGCGTTCAAAACTATTAGCAATTAACCCTCTAGTTTTTGTGTTTAAACAATTTCCGATTTATTATGAATCGTGTACGTGCCACAGTTGTCACATTGCTTCTAATCTTTCTTTCACAGCAATCATTTGCAGAGTCAGATAACATAAAGACATGGCATAACGTACTTTCTGATTCAACAGATACAGGGACTTTAGGAGGAGTCTCTATTTCTCTTTCTGAAAATATTTCTAGCGATAGTAATACTATGATTTCCGAAGAATGGCCCCACCTAATTGAGGTATATACTGCTACTTGGTGTACAAATTGTGTGAGAACTGAGAAGATAACAAATTCTCTAATTATTCCAGATAATGAAAGTATAATGCAGATACATTATCACCGTTTTATCGCAGAAGTACAAGACCCGTTTGGTTCACAAGAAACCGATGATAGATGGGTCGATAGATATGGCAGATCTTCAGATATAGCAGGTGATCTCGAACGTATTGCTCCATCAAACGTATTTGATGGCGAGAGGCTTCATGTTGGGACAACATTCTTTTCAGACTCTTTAGATACCGATTATCAGATCTCTTTTGACGCGAAACCATCTGTAGATTACTCGGATTTTTCTGCAACATTAAATTGGTTTAATGAATCGGACTCTGATAGATTTTCTTGGAATATTTCTACTCCCTCATTGTCTGAATCATATACAATAAGCCCGAAGCTCTTCTTCATTGAAGAAGTAGGTTATTTCCCTGAAGGTGGTAATGGAGAAGAATATTATCATAATATTCTAAGGGATATCGTGGATTTACCTTCTCAAGAAGGTGAAATTCTAGTAGATTATAATCCCGCTTATGATGGTACTGACTTGAGTGTGGTGCTAGTATTCGATTGGCATTATAATGAGGATAGTGGTGCATTCAGCGCTCTCCCATTTCCTAATTTGATTGTTCTTATTTCACTTTTTGTTGCTGCATTACATTCTCAAAAAAAATAGATCAACAATGTAATTTAGACATTGTTATATCGTCGGGTTCAAAAACCCTCGTTATCATGATTAATACTCGGAGGAGTTAAGTTGAGTAGCCATAGTATGAGTATTACCAATGAAGAGATATCTCCGGGGCAGTTCCCTGATTGGTTATATGAACACATAATTTCAGAAATTTCGAATCCAATTCCATATTCGAAAGGGGGCCTTCCAAAACTATTAATTTTGTACCCTAATGATGAGTCAAGATTAGAAATACTTTCAAAAATCGCCTCAGAGGGGTATGTCATTAATCGAAATTTACATCATACTGTTAATTCATTAATGATATCAATAATGAATGATTTTAGAATGCCACAATTATTCAAGAATGCACCTTATTTTGATTCAATAATTCATGAAGAATGCGTTAAAGAATCGACAAACTTGGCATTTCCCTTAATCAATCCCTTGCCCACAATGCATTGGGGGTATGGTAAGACTAAGGCTCTCCTTAAGTTACACAAATTTCTTTCTTCAGAAAATATTGATACATCTACTTGGCAAGGCCCCGGTATTCCTACATTAAGTAAAATTTTGACTTCTCTAGAGATAGAAATGAATTTTACGTATCCAGATTTTCTAGCCAGTCGCCTTGTCACTCATTTAGGAAAAAACCAGAAGCCGTTTTCGTTAATAGGAATTGATGGAATAATAATGTTAAACCACTCGCCTATAACTTCCAAGGCACATAAAAATTTCATTTCTTCTGTTTCTTACCATTGTCCTATTCATCAATTAGCGAACAAAGGTAACTTTCGTAAAGGTGAACATGGGTTATTATTATTAGATAATTATCCAATAAAAGATGAATCTAAAATTCCAAGTTGGGTGCCTCAACACAAACTCGATAATTTGAAAGATATGCAACTAAATAGATTACGAAGAGTATTGATCAAAGAGGAAAATGAGTCTTTCAATGCCGCTCTTTCTTTTGCCCATGAAAAATTAGATTCCACTTCTGATTCAAGAATAATAATTGTTGATCCAGATTATTATAATAATGTAACAAAATGGAACTTAGGGCTTAAAAACCTAGGAATTCCAATTAATCCAGTTTCTATCAATATCAAAAATCACCCATTGGGTTATTGGATAAATAAATATCTTAAATTAGGCCATGATTCTGATTCGTTTTCATTATTAAATCTCCGAGCAATATCTCTACAAAAAACAATTAATCTATTTCCAGAAGTGTCAAAACACCCCTTTGACGATAATTTACTACCAATTCCAGATGTTGAAATTCTCAATAAAGTTTCCATGGAAAATCACATTCTTGGTGGACCAGGGGCTTTAGAGAGATGGATAAATAACCTATCTCGAACAAATATTAAGATTGATGAAAAAACGAAACTTTCTGATTTAGAAAGAGTGAGAAAGCAAGAAGAAACTTTGTGGTGGTTACTTTGCTTATCTCAATGGCTTTACCCCATACTCAGTAAATCTGATCAACAAGTTGTCAAAAAGATCCAACCGGCAAAGGGGCTTTTATCGGATCAACCACTTCCATTGCCAGAGGTCACTAAGTCTGGTGATCAATGGCTTTTAGAGACTCTTAAATTATCTAAGGAAAATTCTAGCATAGAGAAATTAGATGGGTTATCCTGTTCTTCTGCAGGAGTAATACAAAATATATGGACAGAAGTAGACAAACTTAGAAAAACTCAAAATCTATTAAATCAGAAGAATATTTCTTCAAATTGGGTGGAAGAAATCTCAAATCTAATGAATAATATTGAAACATTTGTCACGTCTAATAAAACAAGAAGTAGGTTAAGAGTACTACCTGTTGACAAAGTACTAGGTTGTACATCCGATATGATAATTTTAGCTAATATTTCTTCACAATCTTGGAACTTGAAGGTCCCAAAGATGCATTTTTTAGGTGATGAGGAAAGAAATAAGTATAATCTTCTGAGAGCAGATAGTCCCGTGAGAAACGCCCGTCATATACGTGAACATATTTTCAATTGTTCATCCGAAGTGATAATTCTTGATCCGAGTAGCGATGAATCAACTCCAGCCGCTGCACCTATTAGCGAATGGGTTCTAGAAAATGATTGTGAAGATATATCAGAAGTATTTGATTTAGAATCATCTGATCTCTTTATTCCCAAACTTTTACGTCAGAAAGATGGGAAATCTTTGGAAAATAATACCGGCCCTATGCTTTCACCTATTAACAGAGATGCGATTACAATATCTCATGAGCTTGGTCTTCAAAGAGATCGTGAACGACGTCAACCAAAAGAAGCAGATATTGATGGCTATATTTCAGATGATAATAGAGGAAAAATATTTCAATTCACTCCCTCACATTTATGGAAAAAGAAGCCGAAAAAATTCCCTGATGGTGTAGAATGGCCTCGTTTCAATCAAAGATGGCCAGTATATTCGGGAACACAGGATTGGAGTGGGAAATTATTCATTACTCCAACAGTTGATCCCCGGCCATTTTCTCCTGAATCTACTGGTGTATTAGTTAGTGATAAGAGAAATGGGCACTCATTTGACACAGAGTTAGGAAAAATCATATGGTCTCCTACAACTCTACAAGACTGGCTAATTTGTCCTCGTCGAGGCTGGCTTACTCATGGAATTAAAGCAGGTATTGAAGAATCATCTCTTGATGAAGGACTTGACTCAAGAGTCCACGGTTCATTTTTCCATCAACTACATTATGACTTATTATGCGATGTTTTAGAATTTAAATTAGGTATAGTTAGGGAAATTAATAATTTAGAAGAACCGTCTAATTTAGCTAATTGTGGAGTATCTGATGAACATCTCATGGCAAAAGGACTTCATAATATGGATAATCTGGCTCCATGGTTAACTAGAACAGATTCTGTATCAAAAAACATGCTTAGGATGATGAGCGGAATGTCAACAATTGAGTGGGAAAATTGGCTTGCAAACCCTCAACCAATCTCTCTTTCGGGCAGGTTGGGTGAGATGATTCAGTCGGAAAAATCAGAATTATCAAATTCCGTACCTATAGTATTTGAATGGAAATTTGATAGACTAAATTTAGAACTTTCTAAAGAACTTACGATGCCTAATGGTAAAGAACTTTCACCAATTTTAATCAAGGGTTCAATAGATAGAGTAGATATAATTCCTTTTATGATTAATAATGAAAAAATATGGGTTAATGAAAATGGTAGTAAAGATATTGCCCCATTAGAATTATATAATTCTGAATGGAAACCTCGTCGCCTCGTTGTAATTAGAGATTTGAAAACTTCTGAGAAAACGAAATCCAGTGACTTATCTAATCGTCACAAAAAAGGAATTCTTCAAGAGTTACAATTAGCTCTTTATGCTAGAGCATGGGAACTGGAGAATCCTGGCGACTTAGTGGTCGGTGTAGGAATTTCTATTCTTGGACAGAAAACAACACATTATGTCGAAACGTTGTATGGAAATCATACTAAATCCATTGATAAAATAGGTGAAAAAACTACGATAACTCATGACAAATACCGTTTCTTTAATGAAGATTCTAATCCTCAAAGTGACCCATTTAGGGCATGGCTTGCCTCAAGAATTTCTACTGCATTAAATATCTCAAATAATGCAGATAATGGATATTTCCACCCCATACCCCAAGGGTCATGTAAATTCTGTAAAGTAAGAAATATTTGTGATGTAAGAATGGAGGCCAGTTTCTAATGTCAGGTGATTTTGAAGATAATAAAAACTCCTCAATGAGTCATAATATTGCTCAACGCCTGGCTCTGAATATAGATTCACACATAGTTATCGATGCTGGTGCAGGTACCGGTAAAACTCGAACTATAATCGATAGAGTAATCGAGCATTACTTGTCTGCTGATCAGAGGGCTACTCGAATACTACCTACACCCGAGAGACCCTCTAAATTAGCGAGTGGATTAATTTCTACAGAACCAAAAAATAGGATAGACTTAGAAAATCATAAGGGACTACTTCCTAGCGAAGTTGTTTTGTTAACATTCACCACCAAAGCCGCTGATGAAATGCGAGATAGACTTAGGAGGAAATTAGTTAATTTAAGCCTAGGTTCTAAACATAGTGATGGAGAAAATATGTCCGATCCAAGGATATTGAGAGCCGGCTTGAGCGAACAATTCCTGTATCTTTTAGATGATGCTCCTATAGGGACAATAGACTCGTTTTTCACTCAATTGATAGCCCCGTATAAAGGAATTCTTGGAAACTCTCTCAGTCATCAACAGATGACAACTTCTGAAAGAATAACATTGAAAGATTCGGCATTAAATACACTTTGGAGATTACCCTCATATCCTCTCAGTGTAGCAGTTGATGCCGGTATTTACCCTGAAGATGTTGAAAAATTAATATCATCTAGAGATAGAATTCAGAATTATTATTCTAGCCGCCGTAGAGCTATGGGGGTAATCCGTAATCTTTCTGAGAAATCACTATTTCTCGATGAGGCCATAGAGAATTTAACCGAAGATGGCCGAAGTATAAGTCCAATTCTTTTGAAAGAAAAATTACTAGAATCAATAGATGAAGTTAGTCTAGATAATTTTAACAAGGAAATTAGAGATTCTATAGATAATTATTGCCAATATATCAAGAATAATATTGTAGCATATGGTGGGCAATGGGGCCCCAATACTCGTATGTCTTGCTTAGATTTTCTTTCTCAAAATCTTCCTGATACTGATATATCTGAAAAATTAGTTTGGCTTAGTCACGTAATCCACTGTACTGCATCACGTTCTTCAATAATTAAAATGCTGAGTACTAAAGAAAATGATCTCACATTCTTTAGCGGTAAAAAGAAAACTAGCCTTCCCGATAAAGACTCTTGGGAAAAGGGAATTGGCAATGTGAGGGAACTGAATACAAATTTATTGCCTATTGTTGATAATTTCAGATCTTTATGGAGATCTAATGAAGCAGAAGCGATATTACATTATACAAAAATTATGATGTTAGTAGACCCCACTCCAATTCCATTTACTCCACCCAATTGGCTTCCAGGCGTTGTTAATGTAGGTACTGTTTTACCAAATAAAGCACCATATGATGAGAAAGTAGTATATCGGTTTAGCATTGAACAGGAAGCCGAGCATCTTGATGATTTGAGAACAGTCTTATCCGGATTTCTTAGGATTCTTAGTAAGTTAAAACAGATTGATGAACTTCATGATTTCTCAGATACTAGGGATTTAGTGAGGGATTTACTACTATCGCGCTGTCCTGAAAACTGTAGAAGTTTTTATCATCAGTCAATTATTGATGCACTTGACAATGCAAATACTTCGACACCATGGGATGATAATCACATACACTTGGCCTTTGATAGATTAAAACAGCTTGAAGAAACACCGAGCCTTGCCGGAGAATCCTTTTCACACCTCCAAGAAATTCGTAGAGATATTGAATATAGATTTGAATTATTGAGAAAGATTCGTCGAAGATATCGCGCCTTTGTAATTGATGAAGCTCAAGATAATTCTACACTCCAATGGCAAATTCTATCCAGATTATGGGGTGAAAGACACTTTAATGATAATGAAATTAATCAACCTGACACTCCTTGGCAACCTACAATTTGTTATGTTGGAGATATTAAGCAAAGTATCTATTCATTTAGGCAGGCTGAAGTCGGAGGATTTAGATTATATTCTCGTTATTTACGAGACATCAATAAGCATGAATTTGCCAGTATTAAACTTCTTACCGATTCCCCTCCATTAAGAAAAGAAAATAAAAGTAGAGATCCGCGAAACGCCAATCATCTCACAATTTCAAGGGCGAGTAAGCATCTTGAGAGAGGCGGACAAGATTTAGATAATTGGGTAGACTTTGAACATTATGATGAACAAGAAGCTCCTTCATCAGAAGAAATTAAACTGCGTAAAGAGGGTGTAATTTCACTTAAAATCAATTACAGAACAGATGCAGGGCTTCTCGAACTGATGAATGAATGGTGGAAAGATATATTTTCTCCCCGTCATAGAAAAATTTCTAATGCGAATTTCTATGCCGATACTCAACTTCTATCTCCAAATAATAATTTATCTGGCTCTATTGAGTGGATTTGCCCTGTAGATA
>CABXQY010000017.1 GCA_902514485.1 uncultured Candidatus Poseidoniales archaeon | reverse complement strand
TTATGTTCACGATTAGATTCCGTCCATTCCCTACTCCCTACGACTAAAACTTGCCCTTCTGTTAAATCACCTGGAAGGAATGAAAAGAGGTCATTTTCCTCGGAGACTGATAATCTATAACCATATGTTGTGCCAACTAAATCGTGAGATACTTGTAAATCTTGATAACGATTATCATCAAGAATCCTATCTTCTAAATTCTTTAATGTATGTGTCGATGGTATAGCATCTTGATTCCAGGTGACTTCTCCATCATTTCTTCCCTCATTCTCAAAGGAGCAAAACTCATTTTGACGAACTATCGCCCATCCTGAGGTTTCATCAGATCTAACCCAAGAGAGATTCCACTCTTCGAAATCATCATTATTATCTTCACTATACGAATAAATTCCTTGCCAAATATAGCCGTCGGAATCAATTGCAACACTAATATCCTGATTAGAATGATTAGCCCGTAAACAGTTAATTGCGTCTTCTAGACTGAAACTTCTAATTTCTGATTCATCCCAGATAGCAGTAGACCAGTCTTTCTTTGCCGATTCACTTAATTTATCTTCACCGGGACCTGGACGACTCACATAAGTGGACCCCCAAGAAATTGTTTTAGAACCTGAATCTGAGGTTATTTCACTCATTTTCATGTTTATTCTCAAAGTCCCCTCAGGTAAAGCCGCATCAGTTGCTGTACTTTCAATAAAACTGCAATCAGACGTGCTCTGGTCTTTGTCAATCAAAACATCGACTATCTGTTCAACAGGCCAAGGGACTCCATTTTTAACTAAAATGTCAATATTCATTCTACCAAGACATCGTTCAATTTCTGTATGGCTGATCTCAACAGGATAAACTAAGCCATAGCCATCTTTCCTCTGTTCACTACCAACGGACCATTTCCAATCTTTATTCCAATCAGATAAGTCATCAGATTTCATTCCTGATTCTAGCTTGATATCTCCAAAGAATTCGTGTAGCTCAATAGGGGTGAGCGGGAAGGTCAATATTGTAGCAATGCCATCCAGATTACTAAACCCATCCGCACCAAAAGTTACGATATTGGCATCTGTTCTAACGTCATCAATATCAGTAAAAGAAATTGCAGATTCTGATCTTAAGATACTATGTTCTGATAACTCATCAAAAATATCTGTAGTCATTTCAAGTTGATTGCCCGATAGTGACCAACCAAGATTACCACAAACATTGGTATCTTTCCAAGTCTTGCCCTCCAAATCAACAGTAAGTTTGTGGGTTACTCTTTGTTGAACTGTCAAATGAGAACGACCATATGCATCTTTCACTGAAACCGTACCTTGTAAATCTGGTTCATTCTTATCGACCGGATGTGTTATTTCATCATTATTTCCCTTAATAATTGCAATTGAGCCCGTTCCTCCAATATTGACTGTTAATCGATTACATGCGTCTTGAATTGCAGTATCAGGTAATGCATCTCTCAATAAAGATACCATCTCATCACCTTCTAACTCAATTAGCCCGTCACTCAAGGTAAAAGACATTGAATCTTCATAATTTAAAGGCCGTGCTTGAAACGAAGAATCGGAGGAAAGAAAGTAAAACACACCTGTTCCAACAAGTAAAATAACTACGAATACTGCTGAAATCTGGGGCCAGTATGTTTTCAAAATATCTAGTGAAGGAAGTGTGATGGTCAAAGATGGTTTCTCAAAATCTCTATTTGTATCGGCGAACTCTTTCTTAACTTCTGTAAATTCAGTAGAACCCCAAGTATCTTCTTCATCTAGTATCAGGGATTTTTCAATTATTTTATCTACAGGAGAAGTGGGTTCTTCGAAAATTTCTGCCTCTAAAATTTCTGCTTCCATAATCTCCTTTTTAGGAGTCTCTGCTGATTCAATGATAATACTGTCTTTGCCATCAATAAGCGATATTAAGCGATCTATTGCATCATCAATATCCTTAGATGAGCGGATTTTCTCTTTATTCTCGATAATAGGGGGTTGGATTTCATTGTCTTCAATAGTGTCCTCTTCAAGAAATAATTCTTTATCTTCTTGATTTGGCAAGGAGTTTTCTAAAATTCTTACAATTAACTCTGATTTATTACCAGAAATTAGTAATTGGCTGTTTTTACAGATATCTCTTAACTCTGAAACTTTCATTTTGGATAATGAGTCGAAGCTAAAAGACTCGTCGTCGGGCATGGTTAACAGTCTTAGTCGAATAGGTGAGTCTTTCAATACCTTCCTTCTTCTGTGTTACAGAATAGCCAGTAGTGGATAAAAATACGATTTACGGAGGCAAAGAACTCAAGAAGGATTGGAGAGCGCGACAAATTATGGACCCTCGATTGGTTATTCTATCTCGTGGTCCCCAATTGTATTCAACTAAACGTCTTGCAGAGGAGGCTGAAAAGGCAGGATGGGACGTTAGAATTCTAGATCCTCTCTCATTAACAGTCGTAGTAGATGATAGAGGAGGTAGAATTTTCCATAAAGGATGGCCAATTAAATGTGAGGCAGTCATTCCAAGGATTGGCTATTCGATTACAGATAGAGGAGTTCCTATAGTACGTCAATTTGAAAGAATGGGAGTTATTGTAATGAACTCTGGCGATGGGATAATAAGAAGTAGGAACAAACTAATCGCATGCCAGATGATGTCTGCTGGAAATATCCCTGTACCCGTAACTGCTCAAATAGTTTCATGGGAAGATACAAACAGAGCAATTAACAGAGTAGGAGGGACCCCTTGTGTAGTAAAATCAACTCAAGGGACGCATGGAGCAGGAGTTTTTCTAGCACACACTGACCAACATGCTAGACAATTAGTCTATCAAATGTTAGAAAGAGGTATGAGGCCTCTCATTCAAGAATATATCCGAGAATCTCATGGAAAAGATATACGCGCATTAGTAGTTGGAGGAAAAGTAGTTGCATGTATGCGTCGAAGAGCAAATGGTGATGAGTTTCGTTCAAATTTTCATCTTGGAGGGAGTGTAGAGAAAGTCGAAATAGACCCCCAATTTGAATCCATTGCTATTGAAGCCGCAAATATTTTAGGACTTGAAATTGCAGGTGTAGATTTATTGGAATCAGAAAGAGGGGCTCTTGTTCTGGAAGTTAATTCGAGTCCGGGATTAGAAGGCATTGAGAAAGCATCAGAAAGAAATGTCGCGGGAGCTGTAGCTGAAAGACTCAATCAATTACTAGAAAATTCTAATCAAGAAGAAGGAAATTTATCTACTAATTCAAAAGATAGAAATCACAACAAGGCTGGTAGTTTTTCGGAATACTGATTTCTGATATCGGCATTTTCAAAATCACAATAGAAAAGGCACACCTTCAGTTAGAATAAGAGAAGCATTCAAGTCCGAGCAGGGAACCTTGGGCTTGTCCATAAGGGACATGGGATGCGCGTCGTTCGCGACGATGAGGCGAGGGAATTGACTAAACAGAATGAACAGATTGATGATTCTTGGGTGGTTGAAACACCACAAAATGAGCCTGTTTTAAGTAGTAGTGAATTATTAATTCATACAAAGAATCTACCTCAAAGACTTCAGAGATTAGCATTATTACCTTGGTTCGAATGTTGGAAACAGCAACTACGAGCTGAAAAAAAAAGTGAACACACCATTAGGGCATATGTTGTAGCAGCAAAAACATTCACCATCACATCATTACCTAATGAAGAAAATGAAACATGGGACACCATTCAGAATCTTCGAGTTTCTGAGTTATTTACTAGAAGTAATCCAAATAATGGTAGAATTGATTCATGGCTAAACACAATTGGAGAATTACGGCCAGCAACCATTAATGCAAGGATTGCGGCAATTACCCATCTTCTGAAATGGCTGGGATATACGATTCCTGAGTGGATTCAAAGACCGAGTAGATCAAGATCTTTGCCTCGAACTTTAGGGAAAAGTGATTTGCAAAAAGTTAGACTTGCAGCTACGAGATCAGAAGACCCAATCGCATTTCCAATTATCACAATGATGCTAGATACAGGATTGAGATGCTCAGAAATTTGTAATTTAGATTTAGACGATGTAGATTTAGATGATTTGTCAGCCTTAGTAATTGGAGGTAAAGGAGAGAAGGACCGTACTGTTCTGTTCACTAATGCTACATTAAATGCCTTAGAAGCTTGGAGCCCAATAAGAAATGCAAGGCTGAAATCTTGTACTAGAAAAGATGACGAAAGATCGTTATTCTTTTCCAGTAGGAGTAGAAGATTGAATCCTCGTTCGGTTCAAAAATTACTTGATCGTATTGCAGATGCTTCTGATATACCAAGAACGAGGCTTAGCCCTCATGTCCTAAGGCATTCTTTCGCTACTGGATTATTGGAAAGAGGTGCAGATTTAGTTACAATACAGAGACTTCTAGGACATGCTAACATCTCTACCACAAGAGTTTATTTAGAAATTGGAGATCAAACACTCAGAGAAATTTATCATCGTGCGCAATCATCACAAGAAAATGATAAAATTGATAATGATGATGATCTAACTGTAGAAAATAAAATTGAAAGTACGCCAATAATTGAATGATTATTTACGTGCAGGATTTTTCTTTTTATCTCTTTTATTGACATTTTTCGGACCTTGCCATTCTCTATTGGCAGAAGTTTCATTTCCCTGATGCCCGGGTAAAGGACAATATTTTCCTGCACGACATCTGGAACAATTATCATTTGGAGGTTTTTCTACTGTCTTTACCAGACGGCCATACTTCCTCCTTGGCATGAATATAAATTCCATCGACGGGATTTAGCAGTTCGCATAGAATCTTCACAAAAATTTACACATTTATGAGTCGACTTGATGGTTGAGTCATATTACGCATTGCCATGGAAGAAGGTTCTAGTTCGAAAAAACCTCTTGGTTGCGACCCAAATAGTAGTTTGCTATTTGCTCAGGTTATTTCGGGTGAACCAAAAATGATTATCGATGAGGAAGGTTTTCTCCGTACCACTAATTGGCATAATAAAAAAGGTAAAATTTTCCTGGGCGACGTTGCTAACGTATCTCTGAGGTCATTAGGCCCTCATGACCCTCCCAAATTTATTAAAAAGCCTGAATATGATGAACAAAAATGGGTTATAACTTCATCCGCAGGTGAACTAAAAATTAAAATTACCAGTGACTCATATTGGGGCTTTGGGTTATTTCCTAAATGTTTTTACAATGAAATAGAATTAACAGGACCTCTGTCCCTAAGGGCAAGGTGTGTACATGATATTATGGCATCTCTAGGCCGAAATCCATGGGAAGCAAGTAGAATTAAGATATTTGAAAAGAAGACAAATGCATCAATAAATGAACATGGGAAATGTTGGGAAGAACTCGCTAAATATGCTCGCGAAGAAATGGAAGAAGAAATAAAAATAGTAGAAAATGAGATTAAATCATTAATTGGTACAGAAAAGGATATAGAGAATATCTTAGAATCTGCTAAATTTGCTATAGAAGATGCTCGTGCAGCGCTTCAGGATAGAAATGCACCAGCAGTGGAAAGGGCGCTAGGAAGAGCCGTTACAGCGCTAATTGAAGCAAAACCAGATACAGAAGTAAGATCATCAGAACTAGAATTTATGATTTCTAAAATAGAAACTGTTAACTCAACAAATAATGAGGAACAAATAGTCGCATCTGACTTATTAGAAAATGATATTGATTTTGTAGATTTAACATAGACTGAAAATCATAATCCGATAGTACTTCCTAACCAGTCGATAACGCCATGGTTAGCTAAATATATAGTTACAGAAAAGAAAATACAAAGGAAGTATATGGTGCCTCTGGAGATTTGAATTGCATCTTCAGACTCTTCATCGAAGTAACGAATTAAACCAGCCGCTTGCTGAATTCCACTGCCTTTCTTGTCCTTAGCCATCAACTCGCCGACCTACATGCAGTATTTCAACGCCGCGAATCAATGAATTCAAAGAAATTAATTAAAAAATCTTAAAAAATGCCTTAATCAAGGGTCTAATGTCTCTATTAAGACACAACCACCATCAAGTTCCACAATACAAGATGCTGCATCCATTGCTGTTTCCAGACCCATGGTCATTAGAATTTCTCGACGAGCCCCATTATCTGATTGAAATATTAATCTATGACTCAATGCATCTAGTACTCTCTTATCTACTACCTGCCATATCCATTCATCTCTTTCGACATTAATCAAAGCCTCAACTGGAATTAATGGACCTTGCTTAGCGCCATTCATCCTAGCTCTTTTCAATAACTCAGCAAGTTTTCTCGAAGCTCCGCCTTTATCTGTTCGAATCGGATCTCCTGTTTCTTTCGCTATACGTCTCCTTAATCTCGTCATGTGCATCCCCAAATGCGGAAACTACCGCAACCTCTGAGGGTTTGTTTGAATGTATAACTATTTATCAAAATCGAATCTTTGAAAGTAGGTTTTCTTGTGACAAAAATTGATTCCGAGAAGTAAGTTATCAATGATGCCCTTCCGTTTAGTTCATGTTTAATAGGTCGACCGTTGAGATATGAGTTTAGATGAGCGGTCTTGGGAAACCATAGCCTCAGAGAGCGTTCTTCTCAATGCAGTTAGTAATTGGAGAGATGATTCAGACAGGTGGTTAAGCCATTCAATAGAAAGATTATCTGAGACAGTTAGGGTTAATCCCCTTAGAGATGATAAAGAATGGGTAGAAAACTGGCTTGAAGAAAACAATGCAAAGAAAATAAATTGGTTCACAGGTGTTGGAAGTGCTTGGGTTCTACCTTTCGAGAGAGGGAAAGCAGAAGGGGATGTGAAAGTTATACTATCAGCATTGCATGAAACTGGACGTTTGACTAGACAAGAAGCCGTTTCAATGATTCCAGCAATTGCCTTAGATGCACTTCCAGGTGAACTGGTGCTTGATATGTGTGCTAGCCCTGGTTCTAAAACTACACAAATCGCAGAGCACCTAAATGAAAAAGGAATTGTAATGGCTAATGAAGTCGTAAATAGTAGGATAAATACATTAGTTGCCAATACTAAAAGACACGGATCAATCACACCAATAATTGTACATCATGATGGAAGATTTATTCCTAAAGTTCCTCAAACTGGATTTGACAAGATCTTAGTCGATGCACCTTGTACTGGTTCGGCTACAACAAGGAAAAACCCCGATGTTTGGAAAAAATGGTTGCCTTCGGGAGGTAGGACTCTTCACAAGTTACAATTAGAATTACTAACTAGAGCGGTAAATCTCACTAAACCTGGCGGCAGGATAGTATACTCAACATGCTCTTTAGACCCCATTGAAAACGAAGCAGTTGTCGCAGAAATTTTGAGAAAATTTGATTATTTATCATTAATTCCAACTTCTAAATTAATAGGTAAAGTCCCAGGTAGAGAAGGTATTATTGAATGGCCAAATCTTGACGATAGAGGTTCTATCTCGGACCAGTTAGAGTTAGAGAGTTCAATGTACTCACCATCTGAAAACAAAATTAAAAAACAACTTCCAAAATGTTTGAGAATTTGGAATGATGATGTTGACGCTGGGGGGTTCTTTATCGCTGTTTTCTTAAAATCATCAAGCTATGAAGAAAAGGAAATTGATATCGATAGGATACTGAATGATAATCAGATAAAACCTGATGAAATCAGCTTTCCACAACCAATAGATTCGGCTACCTCTGAGATGATAGAAAAGAGTTTAGAGTGGAAACAAAAGAATTTGTGGAAAAGAGGTAAGAATATACTTTGGTCTACCGGGGAAGCTAAAGAAATTTGGAAATCGGATAGAAGTAAAAGAAGTGGAAGGACATTTATCCCAGGTAATCGCTGGAGACCTCTAAGAGTTATACATCTCGGATTATTAACTTTAAAGTTACAAGAAAATAATGTAGAAAGAATAGTAGGAAGAGCATCTACAAAAATAGTTCCAGAAATTGGGCTTGGAAAATCAGAAGTTAGTAGCCAAGTAATCGATGAATTACTGATGGGCAAAGAGCCCCCAGCCTATGAAATAAGTTTAGAATTAAACAAAATAAGAGGCGGACATATATTAGTTGAAGAAAACCAAGGTACATGTTTTCCTGTTTGGATTGGAGGTAGAGTTTCACTAATGATTTCTGAACAAGAGAGAAGAATTTCAAGAGCCAAGAGAAAGTTACCAATTATCTTAGATGAAGAAGAATGAGATGAAACTTAAACAATTGATTTAAAAAATGTTTAATTCATTAGCATATGTTCAATAGCCTCACGCCTAGAGGGCGATTGGGGGCATATATTTGTTAGATGAAATTGATCAAAAAATAATAAGAGTTCTTGAGAAAGATGCAAGGACTTCATTAAGAAAAATCTCAGAACTTGTTGATGTCTCCCTTGGTACTGTTTCTAATAGAGTGAAAAAAATGGAAAAAAATGGAGTCATTATGGGGTACTCAGTTATTCTTAATCCTGATGAAATAGGATGGGAGTTAAATGTCGTAATTGGCTTAAGAATTCAAAAAGGTAGATTAATTGAAATTCAAGAAAAAATTGCTAAAGACCCTAGAGTTCATGGGGTATATGACGTAACTGGAGACTTCGATTCAATGGTTATAGCAAGAGCAAAAAATAGAAAGGACCTTGATGATTTGTCAAAAAATGTGCTATCGATAGACGGTGTTGAAAGATCTATTACACATCTTGTTCTCAATACAGTAAAAGAAAAAACCGCTACTTTACCAAATGATAAATTATAACTCAGAAATTATTTGTTTGAATTTCTCTGAGTAAGAGCCTATCGATTCTACCGTACGACACTCGGATTTAAGTTGCTTAGATAAGACTAGTCTCAATCGCTCGTCTACTTTTACATCCATTGACTCAAGAAGTGCTTTGAAAGATTTCTGGAGACGATCTCCAGTTCGATCCCAATCCATCAATAAGATTATTTTTGGATAACCATCGATGGATAATTCAGAGCCATATTTTTCGTAAAGATATGCGATCATTCTAGATCTGTCCCAACCTCTATTGATAGTTTCGATTTTTCCAATGAATCCTATTTCTCTAAGACTTTTGACATCGTTTATTCCCTCTACTAATATGGGACAAGCAAGATCATCTTCACTTACATCTCGATTTCTAATAATTGTCTCTTTTATACATTTAGCGGCATAAATGAATCTTTCTTCGCGAATATTAAGGGGTTCTTTTGAAGGCATGCTCATTCACCTATGAGTTGATGAATGTGTTCATATTTAATATTCTTTATTCTTATGGTTTTTTGTCTAGTTTTATGACCTTTTTCAATAACTATATTTTTCATTCTTACAGATGCCCAAGAAGAAATTAACTCTAGTAATTCTACATTGGCTTTACCTGAAATAGGTGGAGAAAGAACTGACACTTTCAATCTACCTCGCCATTTATCGACACCCAATATACTCTTTTTACTAGAATTTGGTAACATCTGAATAAATATCAATATATCAGCGTCCGACTCAACTAACCATCTTTGTGACATTTCTATAATGGCCTGACAATAACTGTTTAGAAATTATTCTAACGAATGACTCTATGCAGTTAGTAAGGCATACTATGCGCGACGTTTAACAAGAGGTCTCACTCGCATTAGAAATGAAATAGTATGGCTGTGACATCACCTCTCTTCAACGTACTTTGGGACGAGTATATTATTTGGTCATTAATAGTGGGGGCTTTTACCTTTGGATGGCTATATCATCATTCATTTGCATATCGTTCTACTGAAGGAGAAGAACTTCCAAATGTTGATGAAATAAAAGTAGGTGTTTTCCCAAAACATAATGATGACTTAAGGTTAGAAGTTGCTTGGACGGTTTTGCCTTTTCTACTGATAATATATTTGACATATATCTCATGGGCGCCATTAGATCATGTCTGGGCAGCACCAGGTTCAGATGCTAGAGGCGACGAGTGTTTACTAGGCGAGTCTTCCAATAATATATTCTATGCAGATACAGGTTTCGTAAACTCTGAATGCTATCACGTCATTGAAATAACAGGGCAACAATGGTTTTGGTCATTTGATTGTAATCCAGATTTAGACGAAGAATTTACGACAAGAGATTATAATCTAAGTGCAGATTTATGTGCTGTTTCAAGTCAAATGGTAGAGGGTTATGGGATGCAACCTGTAATCAATCTCAAAGCAGGTGAAACATATTTACTAGTGATGGAATCTGAAGATGTGACACATGCCCCTTGGTTCTTAGAATTAAGTACAAAGGAAGATGTGTTACAAAATCAAAAGACAACTATGTGGCTTCCTATGACTGAGACAGGCGAATCATTGATTCTTTGCGCCGAATATTGTGGAGACGCGCATTCGCTAATGGCTGCAGTTGTATCAGTACATAACTAGGAGTTGGAGGGGGAAATATGAATAGAGAAAAAATAGTGTCTAGAACGTTAGTAATTTTTGCTATACTACTCATAGGGATGATTGCAGTACCATCTGCTACCTCATTGCCAAATGGCGTAGCAGGAGTAAAAGATTCAGGATGTAATTGCCACGGAGCTGTGGTAAGCGATTCAGTAATTCCAACCTTGGAAGGTTTGCCAGAGACATACAATTATTCGGAAGTATATATTTTGAATCTAGGCTTTACTGGAGGACCTTCTGACCCTTCAAATATTAACCAAGGTGGATTTAACCTATGGGTGAGTGATGGTACAATCAGCCCTGTTGATGCCACAGTACAATCATGGAATCCTAATGAAGTATCACATACTGATGCAGGTAATGATCAAACTAGCTGGACTATGGAATGGACTGCCCCCGCTAATGATAGAAACGTAGAATTTATTCTTCATACTAACTCAGTTAATGGAAATGCTGGCAGTTCAGAAGGAGGAACTTCTGGAGACGAATGGAATAGACTCAGTATCCAAGTATCATCTCCAATTGTAGTATTAGAGCAAGCGAATCCTTTCACGGTATTGACAACTCTTATTATAGTGAGCTTTGTCTTGCTATTACTTGTATTGACCTTTATCTTCTATCAGAATAATCCTGAATCTTTTGATTGGGAGCATTTTGCACCATGGATAGCCGGATGGTTGACTACAACTGACCACAAAAGAGTGGGTACACTTTACTTCTTAGCTGGATTCTTTTTCCTCGGAATAGGAGGGATTATGGCCATATTAATCAGGATTCAATTGATGGTTCCGGGTAATGATTTCTTGACTCAAGATCAATATAATCAATTTTTCACACTCCATGGAACGACTATGATTTTCTTAGCTGCAATGCCACTCATAAATGGAGTTGCCAACTGGATGGTTCCACTACAAATTGGAGCACCAGATCTTGCTTTACCTAGACTGAATGCAATGAGTTTTTGGTTACAACCAGTTGGTGCGTTTTTAATTTTTACAGGAGTATTCTCAGGAACTGGAGCAGACACTGGTTGGACTGGATATGCGCCTTACATAGTAAGTGAAACAGCCCATGTTGGGACAACTATGTGGGTTGCTGGACAAATACTACTCGTTGCATCGTCTACTTTAACCGGAATAAATTTCTTGACAACTATAGCAGTCATGAGAGCTCCAGGGATGGGTTGGATGCAAATGCCTCTATTCACATGGTCCATTCTTGTAGCCAACCTAATGCTGTTCCTTTCAATACCTGCATTTGGTGTTGGCCTAATACAAGTATATCTCGACAGAGTAATTGGTACTGCTTTCTATGATGCCGCTTCGGGAGGAGATCCTTTACTTTGGAGTCATTTATTCTGGTACTTTGGACATCCAGAAGTTTACGTTGTAATTGTACCTGCTTTCGGAATAATATCTGAAGTCGTGGCAACAAGTGCTAGACGCTCAGTATTCGGATATCGTTCAATGGTGTACGCTATGGCAGGAATAGGAATTGTCTCGTTTATTGTATATGGTCATCATATGTTCACATCAGGAATGGATCCAACATTAAGATTTGTAACGATGTTAACTACAATGCTTGTTGCAGTTCCTACCGGGATAAAAATATTCAACTGGTTGATGACAATGAATGGAGGGAGTTTAGTATACCGTACTCATACACTATGGGCTCTAGGATTCTTAGTGACATTCACATTAGGCGGAATTTCAGGTATGTTTTTCCCATCCATGGCTATGGACTTACATTTACACGAATCATATTTCGTAGTTGCTCACTTCCATTATGTACTAGTAGGAGGGACTGTCTTCGGACTATTCTGTGGTGTTTACTATTGGTTCCCTAAGATGACTGGAAAGATGCTAAGTGAGAAACTAGGTGTTCTACACTTCTTAACTGCCTTCATCACATACAACGGCTTATTCTGGCCAATGCACCGCCTTGGAGTAGTAGGAATGGCTAGAAGACATCATACATACTTTATTTCAGTTGATGAAGTAAGAGGAGTTAATGGAGAAGTAATAACTGAGGCAGTTGTTGGAGCATTACCTCCTGAAGTTGCTGGATGGAATATGTTTATTACAATCAGTGCAATACTATTCTTCTTTAGTAACTTCATTTTGATCGCTAATGTGATTATATCATTGATTAGAGGAGATAAGGCGCCTGCTGACCCATGGGGTGGTTGGAGCTTCGAGTGGATGACATCTTCTCCGCCACCAACTCCATCTTTTGGACGATTTGAAAATGGAGAATGGCATGACTTACCTACTCTTGCAGATGCTAATGAACACATAGCACATGAACCAAGTAGATTTGCAATATGGTTTAACAAACTCATGGTGGCAGACAAAGAGGAGGTGGAAAATTGAGCGGACACGACGAAGAACATCATCATCCAAGTGCATGGGGACCTCACGATTGGAGTCATGGTGCTCCGCATAACTCATGGGCACCTCTGATAATGAGTGTAGGGTTTGGAATATTTTTGTTTATGCTCGCTGGTGCTTTCACAAATGGTATTTTTGACGCAAGTTATGTCCCATTGGTTTTTGTTGGATTACTAGTTTCATTATTTGGACTAATTATTTGGTGGAGACAAGATATGTCTTTCGATGGAAGCTATGAACCAATGGCAACTGGTGCACCATTCAAGAATATTCAAATCCGTAAAGTTTCAATTTGGGTATTCTTGATGTCGGAAATGATGGTGTTTACATCGCTATTCAGTACATATATAAGATATAGAACTGGTATTGAAAACTGTCAAACCGTATTTGAGAGAGGCGATTGGGTTGAACAAGGATACACATTAGAAGCAGGAGAAGCACTAATCTGTTTCGAACCAGCAAGCCATCTGATAGCATCAAGTATGTGGCACATTGCGCCAGGAGCAATCAATACATTTGCCCTTATTATTTCGTCATTCACTATTGTTCAAGCACTAAGATGGGCAAAGAAACCATTGGGAACTGTGGATGAAGAAGTTCGTAGAAAGAGAGTATATAGATATCTTGGAAGCACATGGATTTTAGCAATAATTTTCCTTGCATTGAAGATGACTGAATGGTTTATTGGTTTCTATGTACCTGAAATAGAGATCTTAGGGATACATGAGCATCACATTCATTCCCTATATTCAGAAGGGTATTTGATTAATGCAGATCATTATCACCATCATGATTGGGTGGATGAAGCAACAGGAGCAACTATGCTTGCAGATATTAGTGTCAGTGCATCTACTTTCTATGTAACTACAGGAACGCACGGTGTTCACGTCTTTGGGGGAATAATCGGATTAACATACATGACATTCAAAGCGTGGACTGGCGGATATACTCCAACAAATGCAGTATCGATTGAGTATTTCGGTCTCTACTGGCACTTTGTCGACTTAGTTTGGGTACTAGTATTCCCATTCTTCTATCTATATTGAGGTGAAAAAAAATGGCACATTACACAATTATGGGAAAAGACCCCTACTGGATGAATTTCTATGGATTAATGATTTTGACTTTAATAGAGGTTGCAGCAGTTGGTTTGGATTTATCCGATACAGCCGCTAATATTGGTTATACAGAGAAAAAGTTGACTTTAGTAATATTAGTTGGCATTGGTGTACCTAAATTCATAATGATTGCAGCCATATTTATGCATCTTTTTGGAGATGAAGATTCTAAGATTCTAACTCTTACAGCGCTATTCCCTGCGTTTTTCATTATTGTCATGATACTATTCATCGGATTAACACATCCTGAAGCCACTACTGGATTGCCGGAGTGGTGCAGACCTGGATTCTACAGTTGAAGATTGTAAAGTTCATCTCTGATGAGTGATTCGATAGAGCGCGGCCGAGATCGCATAGCCCGGTATTGCGGTGGATTTGAAATCCACTGTCCATTGGACGCGGGGGTTCAAATCCCTCTCTCGGCGCCACTATCACTCATTAGGAATCGAAGATGCGCCACGGATTGTGATCTGATTTTCATGATACTTCATTGAAACTGGAGTAGTTAGAACCGCTTCACCATCTACATTAACAAACATTATTGGATTATGGCGTTCATTAGATGGATTACCATCTTTATCGACTGCTCTAACTTCAAGAGATTTGGAGGGTTGCATACTAATTTTCCCCCACTTCCCTACATGCTTTCCTTTTTCTAATGGGCCCATTATCAGGAGCATCTGTAATTTAGAAAGCCCAAAGGCTAGTATTAGTGAACCATGATTTTGAATTGGGGATGCACCAGGAGTGACTTTGAATCCACCGCCAAATGTCTGGCATTGAGAAAGGCAAAATAAGCCTGAAAAATCAACTATGCGTCCGGGTTCATCATCTACTTTGATCCAGCCCAGTTGTTTCTTCCAACCAAGTATCGCTCTAATCCCTAAAAAAGTATACTTCATCTGGCCTCTAATCCATTTGAACTTCCCTTCATTCTTCATACGATTTACTGCAGATGTAACTCCAGAATCAACTTCTAAGAAACTCCAACGCACCATATTTCCATCAATATCAGGGTCACCATCCACTGAGTGATGTTTTGGATCAGGAATTGTATCATGACCAATCGCAGGAGGGCCTTCGACCCTTACTGCACCAACTCTTCTATCGGTACCTGAAACTAGGATGTCTATTGCGCCTTGCATGTCTGGAAATTTTTTACCTCTGGGAATAGGAATTCCATGAGCTCGAGCATAATCATTACCACTGCCTATTGGTAAAATTCCTAATGTCATTTTTGAATTTCTAAGGCCTGATGCAACCTCATGAACCGTACCGTCACCTCCGACTGCAACTACAATTTCGTAATCGCCGCTAGATAGATTATGAGCAATCTCTGTTGCATGGCCTGGGTATTCGGTTTGATGTAAATCTATTTCAAATCCTGCAGTCCTCAAAGCGGGCTCAAATAAGTCCCATTGCTTCATAGATAATCCATCTCGCGCCTTGGGATTAAGGATACACGCAATACGTGTCATGATTACACCAGTAAGGAGTTGAGACTTGAATGCTCCCAAAGCGAGGAATCATGAGTAAAGGATGTTTCGAACGTTTAGAGGGCATCCTATGGACGATGAAGATTTCATGCGTCGAGCTATTGAATTAGCTGAAAGAGGAAGATACTCAGTCAGACCAAATCCACTTGTTGGTTGTGTCTTAGTGAGGGCTGGAGAAATCATTGCCGAAGGATGGCATGACCATCTTGGCGGGCTTCATGCCGAACAAATGGCAATCGCAGATGCGGAATCTAGAGGTGTAGAAACTCAAGGGGCTATTGCCTATGTGACTCTTGAACCATGCAATCATTTCGGAAGAACACCTCCTTGCAGCGAAGCATTGATGTGGGCTGGAGTGAAGAAAGTTGTCATTGGAGCAGCAGATCCAAATCCTATCGTGAGAGGAGGAGGTTTGGAGGCTCTAAAACGAGAAGGAATAGATATTGAAATCGGTATTCTAGAAAAAGAATGTAATCAGCAAATGTTTGCATTCATGCATTGGTGTAAATATAGAAGACCGTATGTACTTCTAAAAGCGGCTACGGATAAAAATGGAAGAATAGATGGTGACCCAGAAAGACCCGCAGTAAGGTTCTCATCAAAGGAATCATTAGAAATGGTACATCAAATAAGAAGAGATTCGATGGCGATTATTGTTGGAGTGAATACTGTAATCAGAGATGATCCCAAGTTAACAGTAAGGGCTGCAAAAATTTCTGCTAGCGACATTGTACCAAAAAGAATTGTTATTGATCCAAATAATAGAATCCCCCATGATTGCTATTTAATGACAACTTCAGACGCTGAAACATATCTAATTAATGCGGAAAAATATGATTCCAGCAATGATAAAGAACATGTCAATAGAATTGTTTTACCCTCAGAAAATAGAAAAATAGATGTTAAGAAGATACTAGATTACTTGGGAGACTTAGAGGTTCAAACACTTTTATTAGAAGGGGGATTAGAAACTTGGAAACATTTCTTAGAAGAAAAACTTGTAGATTCGGCTCATCTTTGTATATCAAAAATAGAATTGGATGCAAAAAATGAAAATTACTTCAATAAAAGTTATCTTGAACAAGCAGGATTGATTGAGAAAGAAGAAATTAAACTAGGTAGCGATATAATCAGTAAATGGGAAAAAAATGAATGATATGGTGGGCCGTCCAGGATTCGAACCCGGGGCAAGGCGTCCGAAGCGCCCCATTTTATCCACTAAACTAACAGCCCTTGTTATTAGTCGTGCAGGGGTAATATGATTTCAATGCAACGGATGACAAACGACAACCATACGTGCTAAACTCTTGTGAACTTTGACGGGTGAACGTACAACAACGCTCCAACCTATAGAATTTATTTGATTCTCAATTTGGCTCCAAGGTCTACCCATTACGATATAATCGACTTCGGGGTCATTTTCAAGAGATTCTGCCCCTGCAGGCAGCATGGTAGATATTGTAGAACCGGGGTCAATTTCTAACGCTTGAGCCAAGGCAGATAAAAATAATTCAAGACCATCATCCGATTTCCAAGCATTACGGCCATATGGAGGATCAAAAGCAAATATACAATTCTTCTTTTTAGACCATAGTTTAGCTATATTCTTAACACTACATTTTTCTACTTTGATTATACCTGAATTATGCTTATCTGCCCATGAGAGGTTTTTCTTAGCACCATAAACCATAGTAGGATCTAAATCACTAGCATATACGTCCATTCCTTGCAGTAAGGCTTCTATTGCTATACCTCCTGTACCACAGAAAGGATCAATCATTATTTTTGGATTAATTGCCTCTCTATGAGCTAGAGATATCAATAATTTTGCTAATCTAGGTTCGAGAGATATCGGTTTGAAAAATGGTCTTTCCATTGGTTGCCGTCCAATAAAATTAGGTTTAGTCCATTTATTTTCCCTAATTCCCCATATAATACAAGGATTGCTTGCTACTGAATCCCAGTGCACCTCTCCATCTACTTTACCAGCAACAATAATCACAATCTCATATTGTGGATTGTTTAAATCAACAGGATTTTTATCAGAATATAATTGAGCTCCTACTTCCTTTTCTAAGTCTCTGCGAGATATACCTTTTACTCCTGAACCTAATTTTTTACTTCTGACTGCAAAACTACCTAAAGGTAAATTTTCCCGAGACCAATTAGATATTTCTTGAGATAACCTAGTAAAATCAGTCTCATTAGAAAAACCGCCAAAATGAATTAAATCATCTACTAAAGCAGCAGATGACAAACGTGAAAGAAATTTATCTTCAATAGACTTATCGAGTAATATAAGGCGAGGATGGAGTATCTTAAAATCACCAAATAATGACTTAATTTCTGAACGAAAAAGGAATGGATGCCATCCACTTCCAAGAATTAGAGTTCCTGACATTACGTCACCTATGTTCACCCGTGTCCGACTTCAACCCTAAATGCCTCGACGTCGGCCATAGCATGAAGACGGGGCGAGGGGAGTACCATGGGATGTAATTTGAGAGATTTAGCGCCTTCTCAGCCTATCGATTTGAGTGAATTAAAAGGTGAAAAAGTAGCAGTTGATGTTTTTCTTAATGCATATCAGTTCATAACTAGTTTAACTGGTCAAGATGGTAAGCCACTATCATATAATGGTAAACCTGTAGCTCACCTCATGGGATTCTTAGATAGAGCAACAATAATGATGGAAGAAGGTATTGATCCTGTTTTCATTTTTGATGGAAAACCACACCAATTGAAGATGGAAACATTAGGCGGGAGAAAAGAAAGAAAGATTAATGCTGTTTCGAAATGGGAAGCTGCAATTGAGGCAGGAGATATGAGTGCTGCTAAAAAGTTGGGCCCTCAGACTGCTGAATATACTAGAGAAATGGTCGCAGAAACTAAAGAAATGTTCGATTGTTTAGGAGTGACATGGTTGGAAGCACCAATGGAAGCTGAAGGAGCAGCTGCTGTTCGTTGTAGAAATAACGAAGTCTTTGCAGTTGCAAGTCAGGATTGGGATACTCTGCTTTATGGAGCACCTGTGATGATTAGAAATCTTACGTCTCATGGCACGAGGAAATTTGGTAGAGTACTCCAAGCGGAAAAAATTGTGCTTAAAGAAATGCTCGATTTACATCAAATAACATACGAACAGTTAGTTGATTTGGGAATAATGATTGGTACTGACTTCCATGAAGGAATAAGAGGTATAGGGCCAAAGACTGGTTTGAAATTAATTAAAGAGCATGGCACAATGGAAAAAATTTCTATTGCTAAAGGATTTGATTTACCTGAAAATTTAGAAGAAATCAGAGGACTCTTCACAAATCATCCTATTCATCCTATACCATTACCAGAATCATCAAAATCTATAGAAGAAAAACTTACTGAATTTGCTAAATCCAGAGGTTTTGGTGAAAAGAGGATAAACAGAGCAATTACTAGGCTAGCTAATGCTAATAGGTTGAAATCTGATAGCCAACCGACTTTATTCGATTTTTGAAAGGGTTGCGACTCTCCCTAGGACTTTATCGCCCTAGGGGAGTCTGTCGCTGCATGACATCTACGATGTTGCAGGCTAGCAAAACAATCTAGTATTCCAATTTCTCAATCAGAGAACGCCGCCGTTTTCGTCAGCATCTAAGATACCGTCTCCATCGTCGTCATCATCCAGATAATCGTCCAAGCCATCATTGTCGTGGTCGAATTGACCGGTATTACTCCAGCCATCATTCTGCTCAAACCAGTCGGAAAGACCATCATTATCATCATCTAGATCCAAGTAATCTTGGTATCCATCGTTGTCATGATCATATCTCCATACGCCGGTAACGCCATCGTTTTCGTCAACATCGAGGATGTTATCATTATCATCGTCATTATCAACACCGTCATTCATTCCGTCATTGTCATGATCGCGTGAGTAATCCTCACCGTTCGGTCCAATGTCGTTCCAATTGTCAATGCCATCATTGTCGATATCAAAATCTACGTTATCGCTAACACCGTCGTTGTCATGATCATAGATGTCTGTATTTGGGTTGCCGTCATTAACTTCCTCTTGGTCGTCAATTCCGTCGCCATCATCATCATCATCATCTGCATCGTCGATACCATCGTTATCGTGATCCTCGGGATTAGCATCCTGATTATCAGGAATACCATCATTGTCATCGTCGAAGTCTAGGTCATCAGGGATGCCGTCTCCGTCGTTGTCGTTCTCACCGTTCTGGTCTTGGTTCTCGAGTTGTTGGTTTTGCTGCTGATCGGATTGTTGACCCTGTTGTCCTTGATTGGAGTCTTGGGTCTGACCTTGCTGCTGTTGGTTCTGGCCATTCTGGTTATTTCCATTCTGACTATCGCCAGTCTGCTCACCTTGCTGACCTGATTGTTCACCACCAGATTGTTGCTGGCCTTGTCCATTATCTTGCTGCTGACCTTGCGATCCATCCTGACTGTCTTGGCCTTGTTGACCATCTTGTCCTGATTGTGATCCTTGATCTTGGCCTTGGCCTTGTTGACCGTCTTGGCCT
>CABXQY010000016.1 GCA_902514485.1 uncultured Candidatus Poseidoniales archaeon | reverse complement strand
ATTATAATGCCATGAATTGAGTTCGCCTCGGGTAGTAACTTTTCATCAATTAAATCCGGTAATAAGGCATTCTCTGCAGGCATTGAAAAAGCGGATACTGCACCAACTAAAAAAGCCAGTAATAGCAATGTAGGGACTAAAGGAAATAAAAATAATAGACAGAAAATTGCAATAAAGACTATTCCCGCTTCAACTAAATCTGCCACCAATGCGACAGTTCTTCGGGGTAATTTGTCCACTACCATTCCGGCATACAATAACAATGGTAAATGACCGAGAAAATATGCTGTCAGTAAATAACCATAGGCAGTTGGTCCTCCGGATTGAGAAACTACCCATGCCATTGAAATAAAGAATATAGAATTCCCCCATGTATTAATTCCTTTTGCAATAAGAAAGCGACGAAGGTAAGGTTCATCCCATGCTTCTCGCATACTCATAAAAGCGGGCGTCTAGAGTCACCCTTTCAACTATTGCAATATAAAATACAAAGTTAACACTAATGCGTAATAATGGCGGACCCACCGCGATTTGAACACGGGTTTAAGGCTCCGCAAGCCCCAGTGATATCCAGGCTACACTATGGGTCCAATGGGCGTTCGAAAGAATACCCCTGTTTAATTCCGACGGTTGAAAGTTAGATAGATTTACAGGTCTAAAGGAAGGATTGTTTTCCAACTTGGCTGTGCTAACTTCTTTGATTTAGGACCGTCTCTTGGATTAGGGTGTCTATGTAAAAGAACGCCATGCATACCTTCAACATTGAATTTAACTCGTAACTCTACCATTCTGTCTCTTTCTACAATTTGCATCATTTCAGAATCAAGCTCAAATGAAGTAGTGGAATTATCATCCTCATTATTCTTGATAAGAAGGGTTGTATTATCAATCTCGGCTCGGGGTGAGAAATCGTAATCTCTTGGGTTTTCCATAATGACCTTCAAATCGGCAATAAGTCGATCTCGAATTGAGACTTTAGTTATCTCCATCTCTTTGACCATAGTAGGGCCACAGAGAATTAGTTGAAAGGCCTTCCCACTAGTAGGTAAGAATTTAGGCACTAGTTTCCATGACTATTGGTATTAAAATTACAAACTCTACAGATAAATCCCAATCATTACCAGTATCTGGATCGACTCCGTCAACTGGTAAATCTGGGTCACATTGATCTGCTGATATTTCCCATATCCAATCTCCTTGACCAAATCTTTGCCCTGGTTGGTTTAGCAAATTACTAACTATGGTTGCTGAAGAATCGGATTGTAATGTATAATCGCTTTCAGGCCTTTCATTCATGTTATCAAGAGAAATATATGCAGTCGCATTTTCAGTAATATTATCATGAGTTGTGGAAGTGAAAGTCGACCAACCAGTGAGTGGTAAATCGAGATATAATGAGAAATTATCTTCCGGCCACATTATTGGTATAATGTCTCTGGCTAGAGTTAATGTTGCATTAAAATAGATTATTCTAGCCCCTAATCCTGGATTATGATCAAAAGATACTGTATCTCCCTGTTCGAGATATCCGGACCAAGAGAAATCAATAGTTTTCTCCTCCCAACTTACATAATAATTTCTAGAAATAACCATAATTGTCCATTCTTGAGATGATATGCCTCCTTTATCATCAATGACAGTTAAGATTCCGGTATGGTTTCCTGGCTCTGAAAACTCAACCTCGATAGTCGCATCGTTAGCATCTGCATCTCCTGCTGGATTGCCATCTCCATCGCTATCAATCGTCTTATCAAAATCCCACATATATTCAAGTGAACCTCCTTCTGGATCAAAAGAACTAGAGGCATCTATGATTGCAACCTCACCTGTTTTAACGTATCCTGGAATATCAATCTGAATTGTAGGGGGTGCGTTCACAAATATGCTAATTGATACCGAATCTGATTCACCATTATCATTTGTTACAGTTAATTCAACTTCAAAGCTACCCGGTGTTAAGAAGCGATGGCTGATAATTCCGGCTTTGGTCATCCTGATTTCTCCATCTCCAAAATCCCAAGTATAATCTGTTATTATTGAAGGAGAGGGAGTTGTTGATTCTCGAGCATCGAAATTTATTACTTCACCTGCATTTATTTCAGGTACTCCAGTTAACGAAGATGTGGCATCAGATGTTATTTCAGCGGTCGGAGTTGTTGATGAAAGACCAGTACATCCCGAAATTGAAACCAACATTATCATACAACATACAGAGAAGGTGGCAATCTTAATTGGTGTCATCGGACATTCGTGCGCAATAAGCCATTCATAGCAATGTTGGATTATTACAACTAATTATTAAGAAAACTGGATGATTGAAAAAATGCGGATGGATGAGTTCATGGATGGTGCCTCTTTCGACTGGTTGTGTCTGGAGAGATATTCGCTGGCTTTCGGGTCTTAGGGTTTGATTTAGAGACTACTGGATTCGATGTGAGAAAAGAACGCATTGTTGAATATGCACTTGTAGGAAGTGAAATAGATGGTAGTCGTATAAATCTACAGTCATTAGTAAATCCTGGGAAAAGAATACCAATTGATTCTACTAATGTGCATGGGATTAAAGATATAGATGTTAAAAATTCAGGTGACTTTTCTGAACATGTCATGAATATTTCTAGAATGATGGAGGGGGCAATAATTGTGGGCCACAATATACTCAAATTTGATTGGAAGTTTCTTGAAATGGAATGTCTAAGAGCCGGAGTTGAGCCCCCTAGGCCGCGTGCAATAATTGACACATATGTGATTGCAAGAAAATTAAAAATACCCGGGCGACATACACTCGGTATACTTTGTAACAAATATGGAATAAATCTAGAAAATGCCCATAGGGCTGATGCTGATGCTGGCGCTACACTATATCTGCTATGGGAAATTATGAAGTCATATCCTAGATTTTTTAGAGGAACTATTGATGATTTACAAGATTCTCTTGCGGGCATTAAGAATCAAGATACTCTTGGCCCAAGTTTAGTAGATCTAGAACCAGTTAGTGGTTCAGGAGGTAATTTGAGAATAAATAACTCAAATATCGTGATTGCTTTTGGAAAATATAAAGGTAGAACCTTAGAAGAAATAAAAAAGAAGGACCCGCGATACTTGAAGTGGTTATTTTCACCCTCTAGCCCTATACAAAAATCAGTTTCTGAAGAATATAGTAAAAAATATCTAGATTAATTCACTCTTATTGATTCTAATAGAGGAGACCATTTTAGAACCTCACTCCAATCGCCTAAATGTATTATTTTACCTTCTGCACGTACACTACCAAGGTATATCGGTCCACTATATTCGGAAGATATTAACTCAGAAATTTGCTCAAATGCACTATCTTTAAGAAACCCTCCAAATCTTATCTCAGATTCAATAACCTCTCCTTCATTTCCATCTGCAATTAATCTTTCAAACAAGGCTGCACCTGAAAATTCATCAAATCGGATTAATTTGACAACTTCGTCACGGAACATAGTAGAATCAGAAAGTTGACCATTAGTTCGAGCTCCCCACCAATCAGGGCACCACGCCTTAAACTCACAAAAACCACATACTTCCGAGCCAGGTGTTCCAGGAAATGGTGATACTGTGAGTTTCATCATTTCCCAAGCTATTCGGGCGTCATTCAATACCGATTCCCCTTCGGCAGAGTAGATTTCAGTATTAGCAGAATACCACCCTTCAGCTGTAATCAGAGGATGTTCCGGTGTTGTTTCTTTCAACAAATCTCGATAAAACAGTAGTTGCCTTATTACTCGTTCATTGAGATCTTTTTTGGGAGGTTTGCCCGTTTTTAAGTCTGCAACTATCCAGCCTTTAGATTCACCATTTATATCTAAATCATTAACTAATAAATCTAATCTTCCAATTAATTTTCCATCCTCTGAAGTTAAACTACCTTCATTCAAGAGTAAAATAGATTGAAGATTTTTCCAATCGCGAATTGAAACTTCAGAAAACTTTTTTTTATCAAGTGAAATCCTTGTAAAGAGAATATTTAATGCGCCAATAAAACCTTCTCTCGCCCGACTGATTAAATGAGGTTTCCATCTAGGCTTTCTTGGAGTTTCAAAAAAAATCTTTTTTTCGATTTCCCAGTGTTTATCTAAAATTTCTTTCATCGTTTTTGATAACCAGCCTTTCTCTAAATCGTCTCTGTCTGTGACATCAAGATTACATATTTCTTCCATTGAATTATGTATAGCATTTCCTAACGATGCGGGCATACTTGCTCTACGTGGCAAACGCTGTCTAGATAACCAATATTTCCGTGGACATTCTTCAAAACGATTCCAAGAAGATGGAGATAGCTGATGAGAAATAGAATTGTTTTCCATCTTTTTCCAACCCGCCTGATTACTCGATGTTACGCTCGGGATGTCATAAGGATTAACACCATCGGCCGGTTACTGTCTAGCAATGACGTCACAACCTGAGGTTCAAGTGGATTCCGAAATTGATGTAACAGGGGCCCTTGTGGTCAATTGTTTCCCGTCATTGGGTTTTGTCAGTAGTATTGTTGCGCATTACTTGGTAGATAAATTAGAATTGAAATTAGTGGGGGGAGTAAGGCATCCGTCGTTACCTGCTGTTTGTTTGGTCCAAGATGGAATGCCATTACCTCCATTGAGATTCTATGCAGGTGAACCGATATGCAATATGGAAGAGTGTAACAAGGTGGTTCTAATCGCTTCAGAAATACAAGTTGCACCCGAATTATGCTTACCATTAGCAGGATCTCTAATTGACTGGATAAAAGAATCAAATGCAAGTGCTGCAATAATGATAGATGCATATTCTCCTGGAATTGAGAATAAGCATACTATTTTTGATGAAGATGATTCGGATGGTTCTTTATTGGGCATAGGGGCTATTGAAGAATCTCATAAGATACTGAATGAGTTAGAAGTTCCTCTTCTGAAACAAGGAATTGTTGGAGGAATGACAGGAGTAATGATGGGCGAAAGTAGGCGGAGACGAATTAATACTGTGGCTATGTTAGCAGAAGCCTCTGGGGAATTTGGAAATGGCTCGATACCTGATTCAAGAGCAGCGGCTAAAATAATCAACTGCTTAGATAAGTTACTTCCTGCTATAAAATTAGATTCCGAGCCGTTGTTAAAAGAGGCGCAAAGAATAGAAGAGCAAATTAGAGAAATGATGGCTGCGCAATTGAACCCTGGTGCTGAAAATGCTACTGGTGAGAGTTCGAATATGTATGGATAATTAAAAATCCATCAAAGATTTTTGAGTATTAATGGAAGTATCTTGAAAAGACTTTTCTTTTTCCAATAATTTAACTAATTCATCTTCGGTAATTATTGTAACACCTAAATTTTTAGCGCTTTCTAATTTGGAGCCGGAAGATTCTCCTGAAATTAGATAAGTTAAGTTCTTCGAAACAGAAGTGACTACTTTTCCTCCATTCGATTTTATTAAAAGCATTATTTCTTTTCTAGGAATTGTCAAAGTTCCAGTTATACAAAAGGTACTTCCATTAAGATGCCCGACAGATTTGGATTTTAACTCCGGGGAAATATGTAATTGTCGAGAAAGTTCCAACACAGAATCTATCCTCAGTGCTAAACCATCTAATATCTGTCTCGCTACTGTTTCACCCACGCCGTCAATTTCAGTTAGCTCCCTTACAGCACGATTATGTCTGTACAACACACCTTCATTGTCCCGACCGGGTTCTTCATTTCTTAAGCTCACTAATTCTAATAGATTTTCAATAGTCTTGACTTTAGATGCCACGGAAATAGCTATTTCGGGGCCTATTCCTGGCAAACCTAATGCAGAAAGGAATTTACCAAGAGATAGGTCTTTACTAGATTCAAGTTGTTTAATTACATTAGTTGCAGACTTAAGAGCCATCCTTTCGAGACCAGATACTTTCTCAATGTTAAGAGTATAAAGATCTGGAAGAGATTTTACTAATCCTTGAGTACATAATTGCTCTGCTAATTTCTCGCCAATTCCATCTAACTCTAATGCCCTACACCAATACAATATTGTCCTCTCTAAACGAGATGGACAATTTAAGTTAGTACAACGAATAAATGCACCTTCCTCTATTAATTTGGTAGAACAACGCGGACATGATGAAGGAATTAGAATAGAGCTATGAAGAGGCAGAGCTTCATTGAATATATCACCGTTAGAATGTGTTCTGTTTTCTAAGTCGGATGGTTTGGCCCTATCAATTACCTCGATTATTTTAGGAATGACATCTCCTCTTCTCACAATTCTGACTTTGTCGCCAATAGAAATCATCAACCTACTCATTTCACCGGCATTGTGTAATGTTACATTTTCAACAGTTACTCCTGAAACTGCAACTGGAGCTACTCGAGCAACAGGGGTTACAGTACCAGTTCTACCCACTTGCCAATCTACATTCATCAGAACAGTAGTCGCCTCTTCGGGAGGGAATTTCCAAGCTAGGGCCCATCTGGGGTGATGTGCAGTCATTCCTAGTAATTCTCTTTTAGATAGTAAATCTAACTTTATCACTACGCCATCTATTTCCCATTCGGCATCTTTCCTTTGATTGGTCCAATATTCTGTTATCGAGATTATCTTCTGAGTTGTTAAATCATCATCTTCTGCTAAAGCAACTGTATTTCCCGCTATTTCTATACCTATTTCTGAAAGCCAATCATTAGATTCTGAATCAAAAATAAATTTTGGAGGAGTTGGACTATCTGGATGACGGTCACTATTATCTGGAAATTTTACATCATAAGCTAGGAACTTTAGATCTTCCGCACTAGCTTTACCTGATTGAAGTGTTTTTTGTCGGAGACAACCTGCGGCTAAATTACGAGGATTAGGGGCTATAGAAGAATATTTTTCTCTAAAAACCATTAATGGCATAATTACTTCGCCACGTATATGGCAATCACCTTTCCAACTAATTGATTCGGGCACATTAGATATTCGTCTTGCATTCGCTGTGACGTCTTCTCCCCTAGATCCATTTCCTCTTGTTGCCGCTCTAACTAATCTACCTCTTCTGTACTCTAAAGAAAGTGCTGAACCATCGAGTTTCGGTTGACATACAAATTGTCGTCCTTGTGAGGTAGTTTCACTGACAAAATGCCTAATCTCATCGATTCCAGTTGCTTTATCTAAACTTCTCATTGGAAATAAATGGTCTACTTTCTTAGACCCGGGTATTGAATCTGAGCCCACTCTATCTAATTGGGGATTTAGAGGGTCTAAATTTTTTAATTCGGACCACAACGAATCAAATTGAGCATCTGAAATGATTGGTTCGGCTTTATTATAATAAAGATCTGAATGATATGATATTTGTTCTACCAACCAAGAAACAAGCTCCTGCTTGCCTTTACCAGTTGGACGATCATTGACCATACCTATTGAGGAGAGGCAGATGCCTTGAACATGCGTATTGAGGCATTAGAATTCATTGCATAAGCTAACACTTACTGGTGGGCCAGCCAGGATTTGAACCTGGGTCGCGCGACCCCCAGCCGCGAAGTATAGACCAAGCTAACCTACAGGCCCCAAGTGTTCTACGGGGGTACTTATTTGTTCAAAGCCCTAACTTAACTGTAAACTTAGTTCTCTCGAGCAATGCTGAACGGTGCAATTTCATCGATTAAATCGATATGAGCAACGAACATTCGGCGGCAGCAATACCTTTCAATACCAAGATTATCTAACGTAATCTGAGTATCTTCACCATTTACTACTGCTTCTTTGTATTCTTCGTACTTGTGTGCAATAACTTTGCCACAACTCCAACAACGGACTGGTATCAACATATCTTTTCACCTCATCTGTAAGATTTCTGCCATTTGGCACGAGCACCGCGACCCATTTGATGCTTGGGTTCCTTGCGTCTTGGATCGTTAACAAGAAGACTACGGTCAAATCTCAAGTATTCTTCACGTAATTCGTCATCTTCACCTGCTTTTCCACGGTTCCATTTTACTAATCCTCGAGCAATAGCAGTCCTGATTGCGTCAACTTGACCCATCTGACCACCGCCTTGTACATCTACAACGATATCTACGTCCTTAAGACGGTCCATTGCTTCAGCTATCTGAACTGGTTCAAGTGCTTTACGACGAGCAAGTGTTGGCTCCATAATATGGATTGGTTGACTGTTAACACGCACTCTACCTTGTCCTTTACGAACAGTTGCGCGAGCAATTGCAGTCTTTCTTTTACCACTAGTTTCAACTGAAATTTTTCCTTTCTTCCTAGCCATATTCACTGACCTCCCCAACGTGTAGCGTCTACGCCAAGTGAAGATGATATCTCACCAAGTCGTACGAATTTAACCGGTAATGGACGATCTAAAGCTGATGTATCGCCCCAAGTGTGTCCATCAGGCAATTCATCACCAGAAAGATTTACTGGAGTTCCAATCATTACTCTAAGGTCTCTGACTGCATTACGTCCACTGCTATTCTTTTGATAAGGAAGCATTCCTCTAACAGTACGCTTCATTATTTGATCAGGCATTCTAGGGAAGAATGGTCCTTTACGTGGGTGATTTAATTTATACTTAAAATCATAATCAGCTAAAACTCTAGAGCGCGGTCCTGAAACAATCGCATTTTCTGCATTCAATACGATAATTCGTATAGGGTTTCTCGCTTTTCTTGCTGTTAGTAGTTGCTTCGCAACTACACTAGCAAGTCTTCCGAGAACCTTGTCAGTAGCATCATATACTATTGTACCTGAATCATCCAAGGATTCTCACCCCCGCTCCTTCTGGGTTTTCATTCATTAGTTCACGGATCGTTATTACACGGCCGCCTGCGTCTTCAATTTTAGAGCGGGCTCCAGTACTTACACTGTAGGCGGCGACGTTGGGCTTACCAGCTACTTCGCCGCTACCTAGCAACTTGCCTGGAACGAGGACTATGTCTTCGTTCGCAGCATATCGCGATAGGCGGCTTAGGTTTGGTTCAGCCCAGTTGCTGCGACTGGTTTCCAGGCGCAGAGCAACGTCTCGCCATAGTGCAGAACCAGTTGACCTGCTCTGAGCCTTTAAATCTCCGATTAAGGTGATTAAGGCCGCGTTGGTCTTTCTGTTGTTCTTACTCATATAACTCCCTCGACGTTTCTTGGGTATCGGGGCCACCTGACGACCTGTTATGAATGCTGCTACCGGGCAAAGGGCTAATTCGTGGCACTGCGGCTTAGGTGGATGTTTCACTCTCCGCAATTGCTTTCGGGGGTGAACAAACCTAAATCACAAAGAAAATCCATCTCTTTGTTCGTCATCATCAATACCAGCAATTCGAGTTTGCCCCTCAGAATCTACAAACTCTCCTGCTTTAACTACTGAACCATAAAGATTTGATTCAGTAACTGATGTACGATTCAACATACTTTCACCAAGAGCATTACTCAAATGATTGATTATCGACTGAAGTGATTCGATTGCTCGATCTCTTTGATCTGCACCTATCTCATGATCGGAATATCTTGCTTCTTCAAATATTGAGAATAATACATCTAGATCTTCAGGAGGCGTTATTCCACCAAGCATTGTATTTACTGCATCCTCGAATTCACGAGTTGTTTCGTATACTTTCTTCATAGCACCACGGCTTCTGAAGAAACGTACTAATTGCTTGTAACAGTCAAATATAGTAGCTATGTAATCATTAGAAGCTTTTAGTGACATCAAGGAATCTGTTAAAATGCCCCGTATAATCTCAATTCTTCTTCTCTCGTTATAATTTCTATACATTATTGCACCAATTAGAAGTACGAATGACATCATTATACTCAAAACCGTAAGGACTCTAAAAGACCAGAAATTTGCATTGGAAGTATCGACGTTTTCACCTAAATATATCATAGGAGTACTATTCAAGAATTCTTCTTGGAAGAATGCTGACTCTTGGAAGTGGACCAATATTCTCCATTTACCATCAATCGCATTTTCTTCGCCTACACTATCTCCGGCAACATATTTTCCTTCATATATGAAACTAAAGTTCGCTTCACCTTTTTCATTTGTTACAGAGTACTCAACATTATTGGTTACCCAACCTGTGCCATTCCAAAATTGTCTAGTGAAAATTACAGTTTCACCTTCTACTGAAACATCAAGACGATCTCTCAATATTGAGACTTTTCCAGTTATCTCATCACCGACTTGATAACCGGATGAACTAGCCCAATGATCTTTCAATAAGATGTCAACTTTACTCCTTACAAGAACCTCTATGTCTTCGTATGAGCCGTTAACAACTGGAGTTGTTTCTGCTTTACACCCACCAGGTAATTCTTTAGTTGGTTCATAGGCAATTCTAATTGTTCTAAACCCTTCTAATTTCTGACCGCTCGGTTCAACCCCCTTTCTACTAGGGTTATCATCAGGATCGCCAGAATACCATTCAATTTCACCCGTACCATCTTGAGTTGTTGCGGTTGCGAAAGGCCTCGTATTTGTTTCTGGATCAAGATAGATATTGAGACATTTGCCACCGACTGGATTGCCATTAACCTGAGCCAATACTGCATCAATATGGAATGATTCCTTCAAATAAAGTACAGGGAATACAGAACCATTCTCGAATCTGTAAGTATCAATATCTGTTCTAAACGGCCCTACTTCTTGAACTGTCATTGTTGAATTCGAGAATACAGGGAAGAATTTAGTTATGCTTGAGTTACTATATCTATATTGGTCACCAGTTTCATATGAATAATAGTTCACTGTGACTTTTGCTTGACCGGCTTGTATGTCATTCAGAGGACAGACGATTGAAAAGAATCCATTAGAGTCAGTTACTCCACCATTACATGCTTTAACGCCCAATTCTGTACCAACCATTTCGTATTGCACTTGGATTGGCCTGTTGGACAAATTGGTATCTAATTCGTCTACTAATTGTCCGGTAACAGTCATTGGTTTATCTATTGGCTGACCGGTTAGTTGATCGATTTCAGAAGTATATACAATCTGATTATCAACAGTTAACTGGGTTCCGCCTATCAAACTAAATCCTTGACCGTTATATTGGAATACCTTACGATAATGGTCGCTGTTCAGTACCTGAGCACAAGGGTCCCAAGCTCCAGATATAGTGAGCATTTGCTGATCAATGGGGTCGCAACCCTCATGAGGTAGGTTTTCTGAAAATCTAATTATTACATTAACTGGTCCGAAACCATCAGGGAGGAAAGATAGAGGGTCGTCTCTCAATAACTGAGGATCTAACAGCATTGCATGGTTTATTGTTCCCGCATTAGGGCAAAGTGTTTGTACAATCTGACGATGTACTGTTTGATCGAAGTCGACTCCTTCGAGTATCACTAATATTTCGCCACCATTCTCATCACAGCCATCTAAAAGCTCTCCTTTATCCTTGACTGCTGCTGTACGATTATCATCTGTTACTTGCGCTGTAAATTCCCAATAATCGCCGCTAGACAACCTATTTTCAGTAGTACTTTGGAGGTCAATATAAGTCCTAGATACGACCCAAAGGTCGATTCCTGTTGAGCTACCTTGACGATAAGTATCCCCTGGGTATGTAAAGTTCAATGAGAAATTGCCTAAATCATGCATCTCATCAATTGTTAAATTGATTTTGAAAACACCGTTTAAATCTGTAATCGCAACATCGCTAGATCCATCTGCTGACCATGTATAATTAACCGGAGCATCTCTTACTGGTTGATACGCATTATCAATTACTCGGGCCTCTATGGTAGTATTTTGTCCACGATATAACCTAGGGATATTGTTTAATTGGAAATCTGTTGTTCCAATAACTGAGACATTTACGTACGCACCTGTTGGCGCGAGAACTGCTGATTGATTACCAGTGAAGTAATAATTTGAATTTGTAAAGTCGGCACGTATACCGAATACTCCGGCTGGATATTGAGAATACCATGTCCAATTATAATCGAACAATGCTTCACCGTTTACCATGTCAGGAACTCTAGCGAATCCTGTTTCTTGTGCTCCTGCAAATACACCATTACCATCGACATCTACTTGTAATGCCATTGCATCATGAGGCCATGCAGTCATTGTTCTATTCCAAACTGTACCAAGTACTCTGAATGTTTCTCCGGTGAACATTTCAGGCACTATCTCACAGCGAACATCACTTGTTGGATCTAATGGGTTTATTGGCCCACATGGCGGGACATTAAAGTCACCACCATTTTGCATAGCGATAAACCAATGAGTCCCGTTAGAAGATATGAACGAGCGTAAATTTGCAGCTTCTCCAGTCAATCCTTGAGGAGTTCCGTCCCAAAGCATTGGGTATTGCTTACCAAGGCTAACATCACTGTATTCTAAGCCTGCATTGGCTAAGGAAGGAGCATGGAATAAAGCCCTCCATGCACCAAAAGATGATCCCGTAAATTGAGTGGAGTCGTAAAAATATACTGGCCTAATCGAAGGAGTGATGATATCTGCTTCAACGTACATTCTGTGCATAGACCGTATAGCAAAAGAATCTGTTTCATCTCCTTCAAGATATGGCCAAGGCATTTCAGCGCCTAAATCAGGACGTGATTTACCAATGAACATGTAATCTCCAATAGGTAAACTTGTATTTGTGTATTCATAAAGTCCGACTACGCTATGTGTTTTTGATGTGTTATCCCATACAATCTCTTCATATGCACCGGGTATCATGCCAACGCCATTATCAATTGTTGAGTTCCATTGTACCTGCTTCCAAACACCTTGGCTTCCACCAGTTTGAACGAAGGAAAGTGAAATCCATCCATTAGAATCTGCTCTGTAACCATATCCGTACCCATCGAAGATTGTAGGATGGGTAATATTACCAAATGGCCCTCCGTGTACTGTAAATGAGATAGGGGCATGTGATAATTTATTATCGAAAATACCTCTATCCCAATCTGCTGCATAATGTACTTTATAATCTACAAACAGGGGTTGTTCATCGCTTCTGAAATACGTCCACGCCACGTAATCTATGGTTGTGTTCGCTCGAACTTCGGTGGGTACTGGCTCAGTAGAAGATCCATCATGAATGAACATCTCAGTTACTTCTGCGTATACATGATACGTTGTATTAGAGCCTACAGGTAAGTCTTCGGGGAATAAAAATTGGCCTACGACGAATTTTCCATCCTCATCAGTTAATACATCAACTGTTTCAACTGCAGATGTTCCATTCCTAATCCAGGCAATATGTACCTGTACCGGTAAATCTGGGGCAGGAGTAAATACGCCTTGTTCTAAATCTAGCCAACTAACATTTCCACTAAATTTAGCAGCATATAAATTATCTAGCCACAAAACATCAGGCGAGTTTAGAGTGATTCTAGTTGGTATTTTATCATCCTCGTCCAAGATGCCATCATTATCACTGTCCCAATCTGAAGAGTTTCCATCCTCTTCCTCTAACTGGTCCCAATCTGAATCGGTTCTATTATCAGTATCATCGTCATTATCAATCGCGTCTGGCCCTGTACTTGGATCAGAGGGATTCGCAATACCTTCTCCAGTACCGAAATCATCGTGATCCCAAGGATTAGTTGAGGGTGAATTATACCGAGATGGCCAAAGCATAATCTCATCTTTGTCCTGCATTCCATCTGAGTCGTCATCTAAATCTATATCATCTCGAAGACCATCATTATCGTGGTCCCAAGGTGAAATAAACGGGGTTGCAGAATTGAGTTCGATTTGGTTTTGTATTCCGTCACCGTCCCAATCAGTATCTGCCCAATTAGGAATTCCATTATTGTCATGGTCCCAAGTCATTTGTTCTTCGCCAATAAAACATAGAAGCTCTTGGTCAATGTCTAGTACACCATTATTATCGTCATCAGGATCTTCCCCATCGGGTACTCCGTCATTATCGTTATCAACATCATAATATTTCGGATTCAATAGACCTTGTCCGAGAACCCCTCTATCATGAACAGCCTGATACCAGCCATCCTCATCAGGATCCGTGTCAGTACCATCATCATCGTTGTCTTCACAATTAGTGCCTATGTAGAAATTGCCCGGAGGCAATGTTCCAGCATCATCATCTAAATCATCATTACTATCTATTTCAAAATAATCCCAGATACCATCTGAATCATCGTCAATATCCCAATGATCGTATATTCCATCGAAATCGTCATCTAAATCAGCTGTATCATTAAACAGACATTGGGGCTCCATATTGCCAGATACAGGCGCCCCACAATCATCATCAGGATCTACGTCATTGTTGAGTAGATCAGCCCTTTCATCAGGGAAGAAGTTTGCATTTGAATCTGCATTCCACTGGAAAAATCCATATGTCAAGCCGATATAAGTAATCCATAAATCTCTATTGTCTTTCATCTGATTATAGGAGACGGCTGCCGTAGGACTTACTCCACTTTGCGGATCAAAGGTAAAGTGGAAGCAATTCTTATTGCAGGTCCAAGCACCTTGTGAGTTACTGCCATTGTAGGGCCCATCGCTATAATCTGCAGATGGCCTCGTACTGTAAGGATAGGTATATTCTACTTGATTGGCTCGAGTTGGGGTCACCAATGGAGCTCCGAAATACCAAGCATAGAATATCCCACATTCGTGATCTATTGCCTGTGGTGTTTGTGGAACATATATCCAAAATAATGTCGCACCACAAGTATTGTCGTCAAAACTACCACCCATTTTAATATCATTAACATCTAATACACCGTCGTTACCCTCGTCTTGATCCCACCAATCAGGTAAGCCATCGCCATCTTGATCAACGTCTATTCCATTAATCAAAGAGTCTCCATCGATATCAATGTCAAAGTGATTTCCTCCATTATACGGGCTCCATTTTTGGATTACGTGCCAGTACAACTCAGGAATCTGCCCACTAGTTGTTGGGTTTGCTTCGTCGAATCCATTATAATCCAACACGAAACCATTTTCTGAAGTAAATGGATTGAACATCCATGTTTGGTTCCAATACATTTCGTAAACAATTGGAAATGCATATAGTTGATCATCTTCCGAACCATCAAGAAGATCGCCATCGCTAGTTGGATAGCTGTTGTCGAATGGGTCTGTAGCATCTAAATCTTGAATACCGCAATTTCCATCATCTGGGTCATAATAATCAGAAATTCCATCATTATCATCATCCCAGTCTTCATCATTCGCTAATCCATCACCGTCTACATCTGTATCGATATCATTGGGACCATCGTCTCGATATTTTGAACCATTAAGCAAGTGTAAATCGTTATCATCATCAAGGTCGCAGTTATCATCAATATCTAACCAGTCAAAAATTCCATCATTATCATCATCGATATCTTCCCAATTATTTATGCCATCTTCATCCCAGTCATTGAATGCTGTGTAAGACTTTCGCTTCAAAAAGCAATTATCATCTGGGTTTGAAGGATTGGGGTTAGCAAGACTTGGACAATCCCAAGTATCGACTGTACTTTGAGGAACGGTAGGGAATATATCTTCTTCATTTATGATTCCATCGTTATCTAAATCCCATGGTAAATCACTGGCATCAGTAAGCGTTCCACCCACTGTATTGTCAGGTACAGGTACTCCTCCTGCGTCGGTATCTAACCAATCCCAAACTAAATCATAGTCTTGATCAATTACTCTGTATCGGTCATCATCAAGATCTCTGTCATAATCTATCTCGCAATCGATACCTGGTGTCAGTATCTCTCCCGTATAGAAATTTTGAGATTGAATAGGATAGTCTCCAATTGTATCTGCATTAGTGTCGGTTTGAATGCACGTATCTAATAGGCCATCGTTGTCATCATCAACATCATACATATCTGCCAATCCATCATTATCATCATCAGTATCTGATGAGTCGGGAGAACCATCATTATCATTATCGGGGTCCAAGAAGTTAGGTATTCCATCACCATCTAAATCTCCATCAATGATTGAGGAGAACGCTTGTTCTAAAGGATGCCATGCTTTTTCTCTTTCAACGAAATCAACACCACCTACAAAATCTCCATAATAGTCACTACCTGTATATGCTGATTGTAATACTGATATATTTCCTGTTGTTGTTTGAGAAAGAGCAATGTTTTGGTATGATATTTCTGCTGTAGAGTTAAATTGGTGGCAAAAGGTGTAAGCAGCATCACAAGGGAATTGATTTGTACCTAATGGAGCTGGAGATATTGGTAAACTGGAAAATACTGCACCTTGGGCTTGAACGGAATGATCTTCTCCTGCAGGATCTTGGTTAACCCAAATAATCGTATCACCAGTTTCGATAGTAATATTTTCTGGAACTAGAATGCCAGCATTCCCCATAACTACAAAATGAAGCGTTGGTCCAGAATCCCATTCTACCCAATCATTCCAAAGATTATTTTCTGTTATGTTTGAGGTTATTTCAGAGTTCCAGGGGTGTGCATCCCACAGATCTGCAACTCCGTCATTATCATCATCTAAATCAAAATAATCCTGTAAACCGTCGCTATCAAAATCACAAGGCCATGTGAACTGATCAATTCGACCATCGTTATCATCGTCTTCGTCAAAAGAGCCTGCTCCCGAACCATCTACGTCATCATCCGTAACACCATCATTATCATGATCCATTAAGTTTTGATCAATTCTGTAACCGGTACCGACTTGAGTTTGTGTCCAAGGATGAACAGTTGTAGGAATAACATATCTATCTTCAGTATTATTCTGAGGATCCGCACCTTGAGACCAGTCTATTGGCCCCTCTAATAATCCGTCATTATCGTCATCCCAATCGAATTCGTCCTGTATACCATCGTTATCATGATCAAAAGGGTCTGTGCCATAACAACCATCAAATCTCTCGATTAAGTCATTGATTCCATCGTTGTCATCATCTAAATCATTCAAATCTGAAATTCCATCGTTATCGTGATCTTCAGTATCTGTTTCTTCTAATAAGAATCCGTAGCTAGGATCTAAAGCCAATGCAGAAGGGTCTGAAACTTTACCGTATACAGACAATGGGTCGTGATACATTGGGTCGTTGAATGCAGGATGAGCAAATGGATTTTCTGCTCCTGGTTGAACTTCGTTACTCTCAGCCATTGGTCCATTGGCTGTATCTAATTGTTGAAATGCAGTTCTTTGGGCTACAGGCCCCCACTCGGAGTTTTCCTCATCGTATGGTTCAAAGTCTTGGAACGAATACATCTGAGTACTGAATAGCATTATGAAGACCATGAGGCTTGCAATAATACTTTTTCTTGAGCCCTCTACACCTATATTTCTCTGTAATTTACCTATCATCGTGACCACCGAAGTATGTTTCCTAAATCTAAATTACTTATCAACACCACCCTGATAAATTAACAGATGTATCAACAAGATGTTTTAGTATCATAGTTCAACCAAACCTTGCATTGAAATGTAGAATATTCTTCGACGCATTTAATGACGGCATTGAGGACTGTGATGAATTCAAAAATTCATCGCGCAACTGTAACTGAGGCTGATATAAATTATATAGGTTCGATAACTATAGATTCAAATTTAATTGAAGCTGCAAATATAGTCGAATGGGAAAAAATTGAGGTGTTAAATATAACTAATGGCTCACGTCTTGAAACGTATGTTATTCCAGGAGAAAGAGGTTCGGGACAGGTGTGTATAAATGGTGCAGCAGCGCATCTAGTTCATCCAGGAGATTTAGTAATCTTAGTCACCTACAAAAGTATTGAAGAGCAATATTTAGAAGAACACGTGCCAACTATAATTCATGTTAACAGCTTGAATGAGATCACTGAAACTCATTAATTATGCACGATGATAAGGGAGACCTTTGATTATAGTACATGCGCGATATAACTGCTCTAGTAATACTACTGCAGCCAATTCATGAGGAAGTGTTATTTTACCCAAAGAAAGTGATTGTAAATTATCCCCATAGATTCCAAATCCGCCGGGGGGACCTACCACAAGATGTACTGAATTGTTAGAAATTCGCCACTCCTTCATTTTTTTTGAATATCCTATGCTATCAAGATTCTCTCCTTTTTCTTGTAAAAGTATAACTGTATCTTTACCGGCTTTTTTGATTATATTCTCAAGATATTGTTCTGGGTCTGTTTGATTTCTATGTTCGATAATTTGGACTCCGTCAGAATTTAGTCTGTTGGCATAATCAGAAATTGCTGCACGGAAAGACGAATCTTTGGCTTTCCCATGTAAATGAACAAATACTCGCCCCACGGTTATCGGACAAGTAGGTCCCCTTTCATTGATTCGCAAAGCATCAAGAAAGATGACCATCACGCAAGTTCGATTCAGATGGGTTGGTGGCCGTTCAAAAAGAATGAAAAAATCATTCATGAAGAACCACATATCAAAGGAACTCGGCTTTGGTTACAGGATTTAAGAGAGGTTTCTGAGAAGAATTTTGATAATTCTGCTGAAGGACAGCGCTTAATTCGTCAAATGCAGGTAGAATGGACTGATGCTTACAAGAAAGATGAAGTGACAGATGAACTATTATCGGGCTTGGATAGAAGAGCATTTAGACTTCTAAGATCTGATGCAGATGAATGGTTAAAATGGCTAGATGATGAAGATTTCTGGATGCCTGGTTGGGGCGTTGAATCGGTAGAGTGATTATAATGTGGCCTTGGATTATTTTATTTGCAGGGATGGCAATAATTGTTTTTTGGTATAGCAGGAAACAACCTTTTCCAGAAATAAGTGGGAGGTTTGCAGGAATTTTATTATTTGTATCCATTATTTTATGGCTATCAATAAATGCGCCAAGAGGTGTTGAAAATGAATTGGTTCCTGCGTATCTTTCCTCAATTATAGGAGGAAGTGCGGTAATCTATGGAGTAATCAAAATGTCCGTTAGTAATGATGATGTAGTTGTCGCTCCTTTTGGAGGGATTTTGTTTTGTATAGGTTCAATAACACTACTTTCAGAAAGATGGGGGGATGCCGAACAAATTGAGCAAATAGGCTCTTTCGTACTTGCATCGACGTTAGTAATTCTTGAAATTTATCTGGTATTCAGAGGCTTGATTATTGGAGTTCAGGGCATTTCATGGTCTAAATCTGGACTAAGGCAAATTAGTAGAGGATTAATTCATGGAAATAATGGGGCTATTGCTCATTTTGAGAAATCTTGGGACATGGATGAACAATGGATTAATGCGATGAGTCATGCAGCATTAGCGCTAATTTATGAGAAAGAGAATAACGAGCAGGCGAGGATGGAACATATTGTACAACTAGAGAAAATTGGTGGTTGGGAATCTGTTGATAATTCATGGACTGAGGCAATTAAAAAATACTTAGACTTGGAATGATAGAAAAGACGATTATTCATATTGTCTAACCCTATCGGATAGCATAGTATGGTTCGAATTACTAAGGTTCACACAGGTGGCGGAGATACTGGTAAAACGTCTCTTCTTGATGGTAAAAGAGTTGGGAAGGAAAATCTAAGGGTTGGCGTTTATGGCACAATTGACGAGTTAAACTCACAAATTGGCGTTGTACGTATGGAATTAAATAGAGCCAAAAAATCAACTTTTGCTTCTATCACTGACGAAAAATTGGGAATTATTCAACAAGAGTTATTCGACATAGGGGGGGAATGCTCATGTTCTCCTGGTTTATTACCTACCCAAATGGTCGTAATTGGAATGGAGCAATGTGATCGTCTAGTCTCAGAGATGGATGAAATGTTAGAAGATTTATCCCCCTTAACTTCGTTCATTATGCCTACTGGTTCGGCACCAGTTGCAACCATGCACGTTGCTAGAACTATTACTAGACGGGCTGAAAGAAAAGTATGTGAAATAATATCAATAGATGGAAAAGATGCGATGAGAATGGAGATAATTTGCTACCTCAACCGTCTATCGGATTGGTTGTTTGTTTTAGGTAGATGGTTTTCAGTAAAGAATGGAGAAGATGAAGTTCTGTGGACACCGCTTGGAAAAAGATAGAGGTGGTCTAATTGGGTATCGAATCAGCAGGATTCGAGGGTGCTTTGATTGGCCTATCCTTGATTGTAGCGATTGGAGCTCAAAATGCATTTGTAATAAGACAAGGTTTGTCTAACCGTCATGTATTTCTTGTATGTACAATATGTGCATTCTCTGATGCTACATTAATTAGCCTTGGCGTCTTTGGATTTGGAGAATTTCTCTCTAAATCCGGTAATATTGCAGAAATAATTGAATGGATGGCTATTTCTTTCTTAATTATTTATTCAATATTGAGATTTCGAGCTGCTTGGAAAGGAAATACGCTAGAAATTGATGACAGCGATAATGCCTTCAGTGCTAAAAAAACGGCCATGATAACAATGGGATTCACGTGGTTAAACCCCCATGTTTATCTTGACACTACAGTTCTGTTGGGTACTGCATCCTTACAATTTCAAGGCGATGAAAAAATTGCTTTTGCAATCGGAGCTATGAGTTCTTCTTTCTTATTCTTTTACAGCCTAGGATTTGGTGCGCGGCGTCTCGCTCCACTACTAAAAACAGAAAAAGCATGGAAGTTTATTGATTTCTCTATCGGCCTAGTGATGATTTGGATAGCGATAGGAATTTATGGAAGTTAAATTCGCTGAATAGATTTAAGATAAATTTTAGCGGAATTTAATAATTCGACTTCTTGATCGAAAGTTACTTGTTGAATAGCTTCATCAAAAATGAGCCACATGTAGTTTGTATGTTCGTGAGAAAGTTTAACATTCAACTCATCTGTCTCTGCTAAATACCAAAATACCTGCTTTGAAGTTGGCACTCCTTTCAGAAAGAAACTGTATTCAGTCCTTGAACTCCAACCCTCAATCAAAGAAACTTTAGAAATGCCAGTTTCTTCTAACAATTCTCTACTTGCAGTAGAAAAATGATCTGAATCCGATTCTTCCACATGGCCCTTGGGAAAACTCCAATGGCCTTGTGGATATTGTAATAAAAGAACACTGTCATAATTGATTAAAATGAATCCGCATGATGTTTCCATGACTAACCGGAGAGGTCATCGATATTCAATTAATGGCAGAAGAAGCATACACAAACACAATTGAATAGGTGCGTAGAGTTGTAGAATATGTCCGACGAAGCGTTAGCCCTGGATATCACAAATATCATTACTGATAGTGACCTTGATGGTGTTGTAACTGGTGCAATATTAAGAAGATGGTGGCCAAATGCAGAAATTAGATTTGGTCACCCAGGGAATCTAAGAGCAGGCATGATGGATGATTTGATAAATCGAAATACTGCAATATGTGATTTACCTAGACATTCG
>CABXQY010000015.1 GCA_902514485.1 uncultured Candidatus Poseidoniales archaeon | reverse complement strand
CCAAATTAAGAATTCTATTGAAATGATTAAAACGAATCCTGATTCAAGAAGAATTATTGTATCGGCCTGGAACGTCGGAGAATTAGAAAAGATGGCTTTGATGCCTTGCCATGCATTTTTCCAGTTTTTTGTTCGTGAAGGAAAATTATCATGTCAACTTTATCAGAGAAGTGCCGACGCATTCTTAGGAGTTCCATTCAATATCTCATCCTATAGTTTGCTTACATGCATGATTGCACAGGTTTGTGACTTAGAACCAGGAGAATTTATTTGGACAGGAGGGGACTGTCACCTTTACAATAATCATCTTGAACAGGCGCGACTACAAGTCTCAAGAACTCCTCTTCAATTACCAAAATTAATACTTGACCCCGACATCAAGGATATTGATGATTTTCAGGCAAAACATATACAAATTGTTGATTATGAACATCACCCACATATATCTGCCCCAATATCAATATGAGGTTTATTCATGAAAATAAGGATGATCGTTGCTATGGATGAACAGGACAATATTGGGAATAATGATGAATTGCCGTGGAGATTATCAAAAGACATGGCTAGATTTAGAAACTTGACAATTTCAGACGGTTTTAATGCTGTAATTATGGGTAGGAAGACATGGGATTCATTGCCTGATAATTACAGACCACTGCCAAATAGGCTCAATATTGTAATGTCAAGAAATACCTCTTGGAAAGAAGAAGGTGCAGAATCAGCACTTTATCCAGGAAGAGCGATAGAGATAGCTTACGCAAATGGTTGTGATGAATGTTGGATTATTGGTGGCGCTCAGATTTACAATATGTTTTTAGATAGAGTTGAAGAGATACATTTGACTAGGGTTCACACATCTAATAGTGGTAATGTGGTATTCCCTAATGTCAATTGGAAAGATTGGAATCAAGAAACAATAGAAAAAACGATTAAAGATGAAAAAAATGATTTTTCGACTACTTATTCAAGATGGTCAAAGAATAATGAAAATTAGTACATTTATTACATACCTTTGAAAATAAAACAATTATTCAACAGTTTGTATGAGGACTAGTCACTTGCCATTTCCAATGCCGGAAAGGAAATTCTCATTGAAGCAAAATTGGGTTAATCTAACTTTTATGCATTGGGAAGTTGACCCCGATATTCTAAGAATGCATGTCCCAGATGATTTGGAAATAGAATTATTTGAAGGGAAAGCATACGTTGGCGTTATTCCTTTCAGAATGGAGAAAGTGAGACCAAGAAACCTTCCTTCAGTATCTTTTATTTCGAATTTTCCTGAGTTCAATATAAGGACCTATGTCAGAAAAAATGGAAAAGGGGGTGTCTTTTTTCTCACCCTAGATGCAATGAGTCGAGTCACTTGCCTGTACGCACCATTTGCGTATGGTTTACCTTACAAATATGCCAAAGGATTTGTTAATGCTGTAAACGGCATCTACTCATGGAGTTCAAAAAGAATCAGTGGCGAGATAAGACTCGAGGGAGAGTCAGAACCTAAAGGACACTTGTTGAAGGCTAAAAAAGGAAGTCTAGAAGAATTCTTATTCGAGCGATACTGTCTTTATGTGAGTAAAAATGGAATCACTTACAGAGCTTATACTTGTCATGAACCATGGGAATTTCAAGATGCAGAGGCTAATATCAGATATAACTCATTAACAGAGCACTACAAATTAGGCATTCAGAATACACTTGAGCCAGATCTTATTCATTTTAGTAAAGGAGTAGAAGTAATGACTTGGGGTATTGAATCAACGGTGGAAAAATGAGTCATTATGACTCCTTGCTATTGGATGGCGATTGCGGCCTCTGTAATCGTGTCGCTATACTATTACGCCCTCGTTTAGATGATGGGAAAAAATTAAGATTCCTTACCAACGAAAGTAAGGAAGGAAAAGAAATAATAGAAAAGTTATCAGGTAAAAAACAAAAAGCAGACACTGTATATCTTATCAAAGATGGAGAATCCTATATTAGATCAGCAGCAGCAATTAGGTGCCTTTTATACCTGAAGTGGTACTATAAAATATGGTATCCATTTGTATGGATTATCCCTCGTCCATTAAGAGATTTTGTCTATGATATAATTTCTAAAAATAGACATAAGATTTTCTCTAAACCTGATGTTTGTATAATACCATCATTAAATGAATAAAATTCTCAATCATATTTCCACATTATATGTTCAGAATCTGGATATTGATAGATTTCTGAATCAGGCCAGTTAAGTTGTTGGGCAAGAAAAATAATAGAAGAAACGTTAGCTAAATCAGTTGATATACTAATATCCAGTAAACCATCACAACCTCTTGCAGCACAACCTATTGGAGCAAATGCATAATGCCCTGAATTATTAAAAATAGCATAATTAACCAAATTATCCCCTAATTGTGATGAGGTGTTATTTACCTCAAAGATTACCGTAGTATCGTCAATATCTCCAGTTAATACTAGTGTTGGTATTGACACACTAGATATTCCGGAGTTAAGTACACTTCCATTCCATGGAGAAAGTAAGATAGCTGATTTAACACGGACATCTGACAAACTTATCGATTCAAAAAGCCCAAAGTTTGATTCCCAATAATTAATAATATCACAATTAATAAGATTACCAGCATCACAACCTGAGTTTAAATCATCAAATAAAATTTCGGCACCTGAGACCATCATAGATGCATACCCGCCAGTAGATTGACCGATGACTGAATACCCATCTTCAGGAATTATACAATTATTTAATTCTCCTTCTTGATTATTTTGGTTAATCAACCAGTCAAAACTTTCCATAATATCAAGAGGCATAGATAGCAGAATTTCACCTAATTTATCAGGATTTGCATCAAGAAGAGTACCATAGCGATGGTCGGGAGCTAAGGAAATAAAACCATGAGTTGCCAAATTTTCCATCATAAATGCAGACCCCCACCTTATACTAGGAAATCCATGACTGTAGATGGTTACTGGCCTTGGTTCCGAGCAATCAGGAGTAGTATCATCTAATGCAAATCCAGGCAGAACATTATTGTAAATTACTCTTTCAGCAGACTCATTGATAATTGGATACCAAACTTGCAATGTTATTTCATAACCACGAGAAGACATAAAGGTCACATCTTTAGTTCCCGCTACGAAAAGTCCGGTTTCTAAAAGAGATGATGAAGGAGTCAAATCAAATGGATCTTCTGAATCATTAATCCCATCATTATCATCATCATCATCAATACCATTGGGGATTCCATCTAAATCTGTATCTCTTTGCTCGCTTGGGTCTAATGGATAAGCGTCTTCAATATTATCAGTTCCATCACCATCAATGTCATCATCAGAATTATCTCCAATTCCATCACCATCTAAATCGGAGGATTCAGTACTATCGAAAGGATGAGAGTCATTAATATCTAATACCGAGTCATTATCATCGTCATCATCGCATAGGTTTCCAAAATCATCTCCATCATGATTTAATTGATTTGTATTAGAGATATTAACACAGTTATCTTTCGAATCTTCAACACCATCTAAATCCGAATCAGGGCCTTCCATAATACATCCAACTATTAAATTAGATAACAAAACAATAGCCATACAAATCGTTAAACTGACCCTGCTCATATACGTCAATTATAATCCTAGGTAATAACTTTATGTTTGTTCATCACTGTAGTCAGTAACACGAATTCCTAACTTAGTATGTCGAATAGGCCTTTGCATAACTTTCTCTATTTTTTTATTAAATTCATTAAATAAATCGATTTTAAGTGCTAGAGAATGACCAAGAATTAAAATTAGTAAATCCGCTAATTCCTCAGCAGCTTCTTGGTCGGGCTTTCCTTTAGTAATCGCAGCTGCAAACTCACCCAACTCTTCTACAGTTAGAGAAATTCTATATCCCATATCATGCCCCTTGTTGATAGGATTTGAAAAATCATATTTAGAATGAAAATGTGCTACCCTATTCATCATCAAATCCCATGATCTGATATCATCACCGATACTCTCAAAATTTATCCATTCATCTACACTCAATGGGTACATGAACATCACTGGAAGGTTAAGGTCATCAAATTAATCCAGGAGGAATTTCATCTGAATTAGGTAGAATTGAGATTAAACCAACTAAACTTGAAGTGATAAATATAGATAATGAAATAAGAAATATCTGAAAATTAAGAGTCATCTCATCTTCCAAACTATCACATTCTTCTATACTTACATCTGTTTCAATACCCATATATATCCTGTAGATTGGATCACAACCTCTTTTGAAATCTTCTTCAGATTGGTCCCATTCATTCAGTGAGTTAATTGTAACTGGCACTGTGATCACAGCGATTAGTAAGAAAATGAAACCTATTTTGAAATTCATAATCAACACTCAGAAGTTAATTATTAGGCTATCAATACAGTCGATTACTCTTCTCTGTAATTTAGATGCCATTGAGTCTACTTCAAGATGATTAATCTCTGCACTACGATTACCAGGAGTTCTTCCCGCAGCCCAGTTAGATGAGCAAGCGAGAGCGACATGAGGTATGTTAAATTCTGAAATTAAACGCTGTTCTGGACCAAGAGTCATGCCAACTACATCCGCACCAAGGATATCTAGTGCATCAATTTCAGAGGGTGATTCAAATTGTGGACCGATACATTGAGCAACAGTTAGTTCTTTGATGACTGTTGAACCTTGTTTCTTTAGAGCTTTTTCACAATATGAAATAGCTTTTTCATCAAAAATTAATGTTCTATCAGAATGATTGGCATCATCATCAAAAAATGTCCAAGGTATTTGTGTAAGGTCGATAATGTCACCAGATATTCCTATCTCACCCGGAGGAAAATCTTCTCTCATTGTACCTACTGAATTAACACTGAGAATTATCTCAGGTTTACAACTCGTCACTGCATAAATATTTGCTCTATGCTCAATCATATGAGGAGGGGTTCTCTTTTCAGATTTTGAATGGTGACGGTCTAATATGAAAATTTTATTTCCGTTCATATCGATTACAGAAATTGGAACTACTCCCCATTCTGTATCAACCTTTATTTTTGTTAAATCAAAATCGTACTCATTTTGATAAACTTTTGATAAGTCACTCATGCCGGTTCCACATATTACAGCGACACGAGTCATAAACCTCGCCTTGGTTTAAGGTTCAAGTGCTTATCTAACAAGAAATTACTCGTTAAGTCTGTCAATAAGATCTGATTTCTTACCTGAAACTGGCTTACCTGCCGCTTTAAGCAACTCTTTCAATTGGGCTACAGTCATTGAAGAATAATCAAGTTCTTCTGAACCATTAGTTACTTCATTACTTTCTTCTGATTCATCATTATTCTCTAATTCATCTACCGCTAAATCTTCAATTTCTAAATCCTCAGAAACAGATTTAGCAGCGTCACTCTCTTCTTTTTCTTGAGCGTGTATTTCATCAAGAGTAGGGCCGTCTTCAACTAAAACACCAGACTGTATTAATTGTGTGCGACGGATTACAACTGTCCTCACAGGTTGGATCTTAGATACTGCATCTTTGATTTTTGTTTCAAGAGTACCATCAAGCATAGATGCTTGGAGATTGAACCATGTAGATGTTGCACCAGTGGTTAGTATAACTTCTCTTGCAAGAGTTCTCATTTGTTGTTTCTGGCTTGACTTAATCCTAGCTCTAGAAATCATCAAAGGCTTGAATCTAACATAGTATCCGTCTTCGGTTACAACATCAATAGTGTCATCAATTTTACCACGGTCTCTACGCACTTGTCTGCGAACATGGTCTTTCAAAAGTTCATGACCAACAAATTCAGTAATTGCGTCATTGCCTAACACATCAGTAACCCTAAAAACGACCTTTACGTGCATTTTTGAAAAATCACCATCTAATTCATTCTGAATGACTTCATAATTACGGCCGATTAGTTGCTCGGGTTCTTCAGCTAGAGTTTCACCAATCACCCTAAATGACCATGGAGTTCTTGGGGCTCTGATGGTGTACCAGCGCTTTGCCTTCCACTTGTCTCTCTGTTTTCGTGCCGCTGCTCTTGCTGATGCTCCTTTTGCCATATTAAACGACTCCTTATATTTCGGGGGCTGCCCCGTTTGCAAGCCGTCGGACTTGAATTCAGTATATGAACGAGACCCAATTAATACTATTGAAAAAATTAGAAAAAGCGTCGCATTCAATACCAAGTGTTCACTGGAATAGGTATGAGTTTACATGGCGTCACTTGGAGAGTTAATGCTAGTGCGTTAGATAACATGGATTTACTCGAAGATTCATTAAGATGGATATCTGGTGATAAATCTACAATTAACAGGTCAAAAGACAAATCTTTTCATGGCTCTGAGCAATATTCAATAGTAGCACAAACTCAAAAAAAGAAAGAGGCCATTGAATCTCTTAAAAAACTGGGAGAAAATGTATTAATAGATATTCTAGAAGAAGGGATAGATAAAAGAATTGATGATTCAAAAAATTTACACATCAGGTTAGAGTTATCAAAACTGGTGGCAGGAGAGATTTCTTTAGCAAATAAAAAGACGATTTCATCTACTGTTAAAGGTAAATTCAAGATTGAATCTTACCCTGGTGAAGACACTTCAGAGGTCATAACCAAACTGATTGAGAATATACTCGATAATAATTAAATCAAGTTAACAATAGTTTGAATATACAAGTATTCTTATGTATATCTTCACACGAAAGGGCATGACACACGTAGTGACAGAAGCTTGCGTTGACCACAAGTACCAAGATTGCGTTGCAGTATGCCCCGTAGAAGCCTTCAGAGAAACAGATACATATCTTGTAATTGATCCAGATGAGTGTATTGATTGCGCTGCATGTATACCCGAATGTCCGGTCGGAGCAATATTTGCAGATACAGATTTACCAGATGACCAAGAAGCTTGGTTGGACAGGAATGAAAATGAAGCGCCTGACCTTCCAATAGCCGAAGGCGATTCACCAGTATTAGCAGAATCCTAAGTCTAAAGTTAATATTTTTATGAACATAGGTTCATGAATGAAAGCCACGAGGATTAGTTATGACTGGTAAGTTAGACTTTACTAATTTGAGACATGGCACATCTTTACTAAAGCGTGGTTTTGCAAAAATGCAAGAGGGTGGTGTCATAATGGATGTAGTGACACCTGAAGAAGCTCATATCGCAGAAGATGCAGGAGCAGTATCTGTAATGGCTCTAGAGAGAGTACCTGCAGACATAAGAGCGCAAGGTGGCGTCGCAAGAATGAGTCATCCAGATATGATTACAGAGATTATTGAAACTACTAGTATCCCAGTAATGGCTAAAGCAAGAATAGGGCATGGTGATGAAGCAAAAGTCCTACAATCCCTGGGAGTAGACATGATAGATGAATCGGAAGTATTGACTCCGGCAGATCCATTTTATCACATTGCAAAAAATGATTTTACAATTCCATTTGTTTGTGGTTGTACAAACTTAGGGGAAGCAATAAGGAGAGTTGCAGAAGGTGCTGCTATGATTCGAACCAAAGGAGAAGCGGGCACTGGAAATGTCGTTAGTGCAGTCCAACATGCGAGATTAGTTAAAGAAGAAATTTTACATGCACAGAAGACAGATGGAAATGGAAGAACGCAAATGATTGAAAAAATCATGGAAGGTTTCCAACGAGTACCGAAAGCATCCGATTTTAATATTGAAATAAGTGAAACACCCTTTGGACATATAGAAAATTTACGTGGAGAAGTCTCAACTATTTTGAATGAAGTAATTGATTTAGGTAGACTACCAGTTGTTACTTTTTCAGCAGGAGGTATCGCAACTCCTGCAGATGCAGCCTTAATGATGAATCATGGAATGGATGGTGTATTCGTAGGTTCAGGTATTTTCAAAAGCTCAGATCCAAAAACTACTGCCGAAGCCATAGTTTTAGCAACACATAGATATCAAGATGCAGAATCAGTTGCTGAAGCCAGCCGAATGATAGGTGAAGCAATGCCTGGTTTAGAAATTGAAACATTAGATGTCCGTATGGAAGAAAGAGGATGGTAAGATTATTTCTTACCACGCGCAGTTCCTAATTTACGGGATTGCTTTTTACCTCTAGTTGATTTGATTTTTACAGATGAAGAATCTCCATTCAAAGCCCCGCCAAGAGTTAGAGAACCACTATTCAAAAGATGTGATGCCAGAGAATCAGCCATTTCTTCGTCTTCACTTGGCTTCTTGAGAGCATCTTTAACAGATTGATTATGATCTTTAATTACCTTTATTCTCTCTTCTTGGGCTGCTTTCATTTCGTCCCTAAGTTCGTTCGCTTGATTGATTAATTCTTGCATATTTTCATGTACCTCGTTAGCGGATTCTCTACAAGTCACGTATGCAGCATGTAATCTATCTGCTTCTGCACGTAAAAAATCTCTCTCAGAGAGCATAGGTTTTACTTCTTCCCATATCAAATCTGCTTTTTTATGAAAATCAATCATTTCTTGATGAGCATTATCTGCTTCAGACTTAAGAAGACGAATTGAACCATCCATATCACCAATATCTATGTTAATCATATTAAATTCTTCAACTGAAGGCATCAATTTATCCCTTTTTGTAATTAAAACTTTAAGTTTCTTGAGAAGTTTATTTTCAGTTTCCAATATTAAACGTCCATCTGTCATCATTGTATTTTCAATTTTCTCAATCTCTCTTATTGTTTCAGAAAGTTGGACAACAACTGACTTTGATTCTTTGGCATCATCTCTTCGACCTTTATTCTGATTAATAAGTTCCCTAATTTGTTTCTGAATCTCATCCCTTTTAGCTTTGCAAACTTGGGCCTGATCTCTAACCTTCTTTTGTTCATCTAACTTTTCCTTGATTGATTCACGGATTTCTTTACTTTGTTCTTGTAGTGCATTTCTTGAGTCGGCGGCACGCCTTGCATCCTCATTAAACGAATTTCTCTGTTCTTTCATCCTTCTAAGTTTAGTTTCCATAGCATGCAATCTTGTTCTAAGGTCATCCTCAGGGTTCTGCTGCTCATCAGTCACGAGTCGCCGAGTGAGGCATCCTTCTTCAAAGGAACTACTGGATTCATAGCCCTATTAGTGATGTGAAAAAGGGCAAAATAGGAGATAAAATTGCGATTCCTGCTCCTACTAAGAAAATTGCACCGATAGAAATTCTTAATCTCGTAAAGAGATCTGAACGGTTCTGTACTGTAAGAACTCTTCCACTTAGGAGATTACCGTTTTCGTCTTCTAGCCTGACTGTGACAGTTGCTTCTCCTGTTTCTTCAGGAAGAAGACTTTGCCAAATAATCCTAGTAGACCCCATCACTAATGGTAATTTTTGTATAGAAGAAAGGTTTTCACTTTGATTCAATAATTCTTTACATGAATCAACTCGAAGTTTGTAAACACAGCCAGAGGGGCGGAAATCTGGAGTTTGAATTTTCAATATTAAATCAATAGGTTCGTCTCCATAATTTAAGACATATGCAAATAAATTAGCCTGACCTACAACTAAATTTTCCATATCTACATCGAACCAAATATCATGATTTACTCCTGTGTCAAGTTTCATTCTTAGTCTATCATGAAGTCTGAAAAATGATGCACACTTATCTCTGGCTCTAATGATTAAACGGTCCCAAGTTTCTTCACCAAGTTCAGAATGTCTGAATAGGCCCTCGATAATATGTGCCGGCATCATCACTTCTAATTCATCTCTGAAGTCAACTTCATCCAAATATCCGGACCTTCTCAGATGTAATAAATGTAATAATTTTTCTTGTAGATCGGAGATATTATTGCCGTCTCTAACTGAATTTTGAACAGAACGAAGATACTCAGAAATTCTTACGCTAAGAAGTGGGTCCACATGAGCACTAATTACATCACTGAATGGCCTTTTCAATAGTGCCGGGTGAATAGGAGGGGAAAAGGAATCTAACATACCCCATGTTTCACATGTGTTAAATCGTGAACGATTTGAAACCATGTAGACTCCATGCCCTGATAGAAGAAAGCCAGTTGAGAAGGATAAAAGAACCGAATCTCCGCTAACAAAATCTGAGAATAGGAGGCTGAAAATAAGGAATGCGCCTGAAAGAAACATGAGGAAGGTAGAGGCTACTAATTGCCTGAAAGAACCTTCAATTGTTTCTTTCATTTCAGCATATCCATGAGCACTTTTGAATGTGAATCCAGTAGTAGTCAGTCTCTTTGATTGTATACTAAATATTCTTCTAGTCAAAGATAACAACATTAGGAGTAAGCCTAAAAGACCTAAATCTGCGATAATAAAGAAGAATGCAAGATAATAAAGGGCAATTTCAATAGTAACATCAGAAATAATCGGCTCTATTATTGGAGATACATGAGTAACCCACCATTCAGGTTCAGAACCAGTAAACGATTCGGCTAGACCATATAATATAATTACTAATATAGGAATTACTAAGACAAATCTCAAACCTCTACTTATGAATAGTCTATCTATTTTAACTAGATTACGCTCATATTCTTGGAGTTTCTTTATGTCATCATAATTTTTATCATTCGTATCCATATTTACTGATTTTGATTTCTCTACCAATAAACTAGGTGCCTCAGGTATACTAGAATCAACTTCTTTAACTAATTCATCGAAAATTTCCTCAGTATCGACCATATAATTCACCCAGGACTCATTTTACTCTTACAATCACCTTAAAGCTTAATTCACGCGAAAAAATAAACTCTGAACCATCACAATAGAATTTTCCCTCTTCTTTTTTTACAGAAGAACCGATTCTGAGCCCTACTCCATCTAATGTTTTAATCGCTACACTACTTGAAATGATTAGTTCAACTATTGAATCTATACCTTCAGGAAGTGCAGAAATTGGCAATAATGTATTTACTCCTGAGATTTTTAAATCTCTATCTACTGAGGGTATCATTAAACCCTCTTTATTTCTCTCAGGGTAACCTAACATTCTATCAATTGATGCCTCTAAATCACTATCTATATTATGCTCTAGACTACAAGCGGCTGAATCAACGTCACCCTCGTAACGAATAATATCAGATAGAAGAATTCTGAGTAATTCTTCCCTACGCTTAATACGCGAAGCATGTTTGAATCCTAACGAGGTCAATCTACAACCTTTGTATGGTATATATGTCAGATAGTCTCGACTTGATAAACGCTGAATCATTTCAGTTGTAGATGCTGCACTAACTTCCATTAATTCCGCTAATTGGGTAGTTTTAACTATAGCATCTGGTTGATTAAAATGAGCCTCAAATATTCTCTTGAGATACATTTCCTCGAATTCACTTAATTCTGACATAATATCTACCTCAACCAACACCTGCTAGAAATTCTGCCCTACAAGCAGGACATCTTGACCTAATGGGTCTTTTATCGATTGGCACTTTAAGAGTTTGTTCACATTGAGGGCAGGGGAGAAGATCATTGTCAGAGTATGACTCTAATGATGAATTAACTTCATCTACAATTATTTTTTCAGAAGATTCAATCGTTGAGGTGTCAATTTCTTTTTCATCTAAAGAGGAATGAGAAAATAGCAATGTACATGCAGGACATTTGACAGAACCTCGATGTTTTGAAGGAATATTCAGTCTTTGATTACAACTTGGACAATTTACTTCAATCTTATCATCAATATTATTTTTCCTAGAAAACATAGATTCGGAGAGTTTGTTTCGCCTCCAAGATGATTCAGTCGAGGGGGTTCTTTGAGATACTACTCGATATACAACTAGAGCACACATAACTATGGCTAAACCAGATAACATTCCGTATATTGCAGCATTGATACTAAATGGTAAATCGAAACTAGCAGAACTTCCAGAATCCATAGTTACAGTAGATTCTACAATTGTAGAATCTTGACCCTCCATGGACCAAATAAGTCTGATATCAGTAGTCTGAGAATATTGCCAAGATGGTATTTCTATGGTTTCCGAGAAACTATCTCCTGCATTTATTTTAGGTGTAGAACTCTCACTGAAAATAATATCGTTAGCAATACCAACGACTCTTAGTAAACCAACAGATGAACGTTCATCACCATTATTCTCAAGAGTATAACTTATTGAAATCACATCACCTGTAGATGCAGGGTTGGGAGAGATATCAGTGATTTCTATTGAGGGGGAAATTAAGGGAGGCGACAATTCGATTATTCTCTCAGCATCGCCGCTCAAGGAAATCCAAGAATTAGGAGAAACAGATATTTTCAGTCTTGATGCATCAGGGTTTCCAAGTTTGAAATTTAATGTTCTTATGCCTGGGTTGAGATCTACTGGAAGAGATTGATATAATGAATAATCATTCCCTGACTTCATAAATACTGAAATTATAACGCTACGATTTACACCAGGACTAAGTGATAAGGACAAGTCTAAATCAAGTCCCGAATCTAATGTCCAAGATGTCTTATCAATATTTACTACTATTTCTTGAGACTCACGAACTTCCAGATAAGATGTCCCATTAAGTGACACATCTATACCACCGTTGACACTTAATATCTTCCAATTTATTGGCTGTGCCCCAGCAACCAATGCAGTAAACGATGCAGAAACTTCTCTACTTGAACCTGGCGAAATATACACTAAATCACCTAAAACTATTGTTGAACCATCACTCTTAGTTAACTCAAGCCTTACTGAATTAACATTTATGCCCTCATTATGGACTAATATTGAAGCTGTCAAGTCATCACCCACATGAGCAGGTTGACCTATCAACACTAGATTAGCATCACCAGCAGAAGTGAAATTTACTGGATTTGGACCTATTATCAATTCGGATATTTCATACTCTGTGGAATTATTTATCTCGAGTTTACACAACATCAATCCTTCACTTACAGGGCCAAAAGAAATTTGCACTTCCAAAAATGACTGATTTCCTAATAGAATTCCTGTATTCCCACCATACCACTGCCCTCCATAACCGAAACTAAAACTCCAAGATGAATTAATAGATGAAGTATTTGAATTCGACACAGGAATTACAAGATTGATGTAATCGCCATCGGATGCAGAAACGTTACTAGTGCTCTGCATAGTAGAACCATCTACATAATCAAATGACCAAATGTTGCCTTCAGATATATCAAAATCACCATCTTCAGCAGATACTACATTAGAAGACAATAGTAATAAAATAGTAAATATGAGTAAACCAGTAATTGAAGACACTACAATTCTTCCGGCCATTGGGTAATGCTCGACAATAACAACCGTATGAATGAAACCCCTCTTTGTGGTCGCATAGTGACCTTTATTGACACCTTTAGGTAGCCCCGAATACAATGGACACTGACCAACTGCTTGCAGTAACACCCGAAGACATGGCTAAAGCCTTGCTTGCAAGGAGACAATTGTTGAAAGAACAGCTCCCTACAGTCATTAGGACGCTAGAAGCAGAAGAACAAAAACTCTCACCAAAAGCAAAAAAAGCTCTTGAAACAAACAAATCAATTAACGCTAAAGTAAGCGAACTTAAGGAAAAAAGAAATAACGCTCAGAAGAAAGCAAATGAACTTCTGAAAGTGGTCAAGGAAAGTAGGAACAAGTTAATACAAGCAGATGGAATGGTAAATCTTGATCCAACTTGGAAGAAAGAAAAGCTTTTCGAAGAAATTGAAGACATTGAGAAAAAAATTGAGACATCTGCTCTGGATCACAAAGCGGAAAGAAAACTCCTAGATAGAAGAAAAAAGATTATCGAGATCAACGATAAGTGGTTAAGAGAAAGGAGAGATTCAAATCCAGAAATGGTGACTTATATTAATGCTAGAAGAGAAATGAACAAGTTGTATAGAGAAGCTGATAAATCCCATAGAAATATGTTAGATGGTGTCGAAAAGGCTCAACCACAGCATGACAAGCAAATGAAGGTAAGGAACGAACTAAGAGAAGTAAGAAGACAGTTGGATAGAGCAAGAGAATTATTATCACAATCAGATAAGGCAATCACTCACTGGGTAAGAAGATTGGACAAAGGTTTTGGAGAATTAGACAATGGATTTAGCGACTTATTAGCAGCACAGAAAAAAGTTGCAGAAGGTGGGGATTCATCTTTTGCTAGGAAGAAAAAAGATAAGCCATTAAAAAGGGAGAAAAATATTAAAAATCCAAAAAAGGAGGAAGAAGAATGAACGATTCTGACTCTGAAAGCACTATTTTCTCAGATCTAGAAGAGATGGATAGAAAAGAAATAGAAGGAAATGTCAATGATTTAGAAAGACAAATACGGACTATTGAAGAAGAACACAAATCACTAAAATATGAAAGAAAAAATCAAGTAGAAATAGTAAAATCACTTAGAATCACAGTAGGCGAAATTGAATCAGTAAATGATGAAAGAAGAGGATTATTGAAGAAATTTCATGAAGCAAGGAAATTGGCTGAGAAATCTAGAGAGATGAGAGATGAAGTAAATAGGTCAATACCTCCGCCTTCGAGTATTCTCTCAGAATGGATGGACGAAACACATCAAAGATTAGTTACAATTGATAATGATTTGACTGCAGTGCCTACTCTCAATAGAGAGATTGAGATGTTCAAAAGATTCTTTGAACTACAAGCGGCTTTTACAAGGAAACAGAAATCCGAGGTATACCATTCCGAATACATAAAACATATTACAGAAATAAGAAAAATTGCAAAGGAATTAGATTCAACCAGAAAAAATAATGAAAAATCAGAAAATTCAGAGTCTAAAAATGAGGGGAGTAATGCAAATCGTTCAGATATCAGAAAACTAAGTAAAAGGATAGGGAATATCGACAAGGAATTAGATAGATTATTTGAAGAAAGAAAAAATCTAAGAAAAGAAGCAAAAAGAATTAGATCATACTTGAGGATGACTAGCAGTAGAGGAAAACCAATCAAAATTTCTGAAGTGAAAAGTCGTGCACAGAGTGGTGATTCGCTAAATACACAAGAATTAGGCGCATTACTCAGAACTGGAGGACTTTCTGAACTAGGAAAAGAAAGCGCTAAATTAGTGAAGAAAAAACAAAGTAAGAAAGTATCTGGCAAAAAACAGCATCGGAGACTTGGTGTCGCTAGAGGTGGTGCAAGATTAGGTTCACGTGCTTCCAAACGTGATGACTAGAGCAGTTGCCCGTTTACTCTCTCCCTATGCCCTTATATGAGGCCCTTAAGTCGGAGAATATGGGTGAGGCATTATAATGATGGATTTTGATGAGGTCAGAACTGTCCTTAGCCCTAAAAGCGAGTCACTTGATGAGAAACTTTCTATCTTCAGGGAAGATAGGGACACATGGAATTCAAAAGTCAAAAAGTACCTCACAGAAAGAAATGAAATAAATAGACAAGTCAAAGAACTGATTACTGAAGTTCAAAATCAGAAAGTCATACGTGATGAAGCAAATAGTAAAGTCAAAGAATTAAAAATAATTCGGGCTGATAGATCAACTATTCTAAAGCAATTACGTGCAGAGTTACAAGAGAAAAAACCAGCCTCGGAACCTAAAAAAAAGGAAAAAAGAGAAAGGAAGAGAAATGAAAGAACTATCAGAGGCGATATAGATAAGTTGGATATGAAATTCAACCTTGGTCATTTCAAAGGATCGAAGGAGAAAGATTTCGAGAGAGAAATGAAAAAATTATATCAAGAGTTAAAAGATATTAAAGCAAATAAAGTTGAAAATGCTTTTTCAGAGCTAGAAGCAAATATTAGGAGTGCGGCAAAGTCTCAAGAAGAAGCACATAAACTAGTTGAAGAAGCAGTAACTACTGCTCAAGAATCTCATGATTTAATGATTGAATTATCGGAAGAAGTCGATCGTCTCAGAGCAAAAGCAAATTCATCACAAGAAGGAGTCATCCGATCTAAAAGAGAAGCAGATTTGCTACACAATAAGTATGTTGTTTCATTAAGAAGTATACACTCAATACAAGATTTATTCAAAGCAATGGTTGCCCAAGAGAAGAATTTAGATGATGATACAGGCAGTAAGCTGGAAGTAACTGATTTAATGTCTAGATTGATGTCAGGAGATACTTTGTCAACCGATGAACTCATGGCTTTACAAAGAAATTAGTTATCAATTTCATAAGTCTGACCATTACGACTGTGGAGAATTTTTCTTCCTCCATCTTCAAACATCAATATCCATGCTGGTATTTGGGCATAAGAGAATTCAAAAGATAATGTATCTAAATCTACTCTCCACCATTCTAACATAGTAGATTTAACCTTATCATGACTATTTGGTGATTTTTCTTTCTTGCGAAAGTCAAGTAATGGCTGTAATTTGGTTTTTAATAAATTAATATCTCGCCAATTACTCTGTAATGGGTTTATTTTTCTTAAACTGGGAGAGTTGAGAAGTACATCTTCATCATTGAATAAATATATTTTTTTAGACCACGGATCTTCAATATATGACCATTTTTTAGCATGCTTTTCATTATTAGGACCCACCATCATACCTGAGATCTCCCATAATTTAACATTGATTAATACAGGTAAAGTATTCAACATACTCATAGATTCTTTATCTAACCACTCATTTAATTCTATTAATGGCATTAAAGTTACAGAATTTAAGACATCATCTACTTTAATATCAATATTTGGAATGTCTGGATTGAGGTTTAGGCTATTTTGACTAACCATTAAATCGCCTCGTAAAACTGCTTCACCTATCCAACGCGAGAGTTTTTTCGGTCCCCATGCATCAATTTGGAAAGTATCAGAAATATCTTCAAAGATACTCTCATCGAACTCTCTCTCACTAAGAATCCAGTGACGTTTTCCCGATACATCAACTGACCATCTTTCAATTTCATTCTTCGAAAGAGGTAGTATGTCGTCTTGAACATGCCATACGTAAACAGGAGACGAATCGCCACCATCATCAAAATCTAGAATTTTCTCTGCTATTCCAAGGCATTGAAAACCATATATTTGGAAGGTTTCAGCAATTGGCTCTAACCTAACGGTTCGTGAAGCTAAGATGTCACGGACTGTTTGTTCCATGGTCTGGGGTTGTACCATCTCACTTCAAAAGAACGTATTAGAGAGAATAAAAATACCCATTATACAGTAAAATTATCTCATTCAGACATTCATTGTTAAAGAAAGTAATTCACTCTGTCCAGGATCCAATATACAAACTGCGCTAACAGGGAAAGGCTTGGCACAAGCAGCGCCAAGTTGTCTGTTAACTAGAGTTACTTGATGCACAGTTACATCTGGATGATTTAGTTTAATATCTGAAATATATGATTTGGGACAGTTTGCTGCTACCAATACCATACGTGCATCACCTTTAGAGCAGGCACCTTTTGTTTGGCGCTGTCCAAATAATAGATTTCCAGTGCTGATTCCTTGTTTTAATTGTCTTGCTAAATCCATTTATAAGCCTCCTTATGCATCCTCTGGAATATAAAATAGGTCAACACTGCCTGTGCCTAACGCAACAGGTTGTCCAACGATAATATTCTCTGTAACTCCACGTAGTTCATCACGCTCACCAATAATTCCTGCTCTTAGAAGATGTGTAACAGTTACTTCGAAAGCAGACCTAGCAAGGATACTGTGCTTAGTACCGCTAACTCCGTGACGACCAATTGCACGAACTTCTCCTTCGCTAGTCATAACATCTGCAACCATCAAGAGATGCCTTACATCAACATCTAAACCTGCACCTTCGAGAGTTAATAGCATCTCATTGATTATTGCTTGCCTTGCTGCTTCAATACCCAAATAATCATGTATCTCTGTAATGTTATTTGTGTATGTCCTTCCTCTATCAACACCTGCGTATTCACTGACTTTAGACAAATTAGAACCAATAGTAGAGATATAATACTCACCAGTTTCTGCATTTGGTCCTTGAACGTTAGCCCTCATTATATCTGGAAGACCTTTCAGACGTAATTTCTTAATTTTTTCTTCGAGTTGAAGAAGAGCTGTGTAAGTAGGTGGATCACTTGCAAGTGTAGCTAATTCTTCTTCTTTAGCAATACCGGGTATAATTTTGAGTACCTTGGGTTTGTCTTCATTATCTGCCTGTACAAAGAGCCTTAAAGCACGAGATAATTTATCCCTAACTTCTGCACCATTCATTTTCTTAACGCGTAAACTAGCAGTATTTAGAGAGAGGCTTATGTGACGTTGAGTAATATCGACATCAATATTAGCAATATCCCTAGTGGTTGTAGTTTCTAACCCTGCAGCTATTTCTTGAACCAACTTTTCATTAGTTCTGAGAGGCTTACCTTTAGCATTATTTTCATCCAGATATATCCTCATAGTCGGAGTATTAGGGACTTTTCTTGCATCTACAATTTCTATAATTCTCGGAAGACCTTGAGTTACGTTAACTGTAGCAACACCAGCATAGTGGAATGTTCTCATCGTCATTTGTGTTCCTGGTTCACCAATTGATTGAGCTGTAGTAATTCCTACAGCTTCGTGAGGATCAACTCTCGATAAAAGAAGATGTTCATTAGCTGAAGAAATAACTTTCTTGGCTTTAGCGGGAGTTAATTTTGTTTCACCTCTAGCAATTAATGCATTAACTAAATCATTTATTATCCTAGGTGACATATGAGCATTCAATTTTACTGAAACATCTGTCAGTTGAGAAAACAATTCAGATTCTACATCGACATCTCGAAGAATTTGAACCATCTTCGACTCTGAGTCATAAGATTGGATAGGTAAAGTAGTTCTCTTCGAAGACCTTCTCGGGCCTGCTTTTCTTCTTAGTAACGTTTTATCAATTCTAGCAGCTGCTCTTTGTGCTGCTTTTGAAGAACCAGCCATTACTTCGAATATCTTAGTAGCAGTTCCTGAATCAGTACCACAAATCTGAGCGATTTGAGAAGAAGTAAGTATCTTAACGTCATCCCATTTCTTGTCATCTGCAAGTTTATGAGCATATTCTTCTTCAATTCCAAGATCCATTAACTTCTTTTTTGTTGCACTCTTAACTACCATCAGTTAGCACCTCCTAATGCATCATCAAGAACCTGATTGACGTCGAAAGGTTCACCCTTTCTACTTCTTGCAGGATCGACCTTATCTTCTCCGTATTCGAATTGAATGATTCTATCGGCAGTATTTCTTACTGAGCGCATATCATCATTAGCGACTTTTAAATCATCCATAGCGTTAATCAGCCTACGTTGCATGTATCCTGACTTAGAAGTACGGACAGCAGTATCAACAAGTGATTCTCGACCAGATACAGATAGCATAAAGAACTCAGTAGGTTCTAATCCTCTCTTGAATGAAGAAGATACAAATCCTTTCTCTTGAGCACCTTTGACACCTCTCTGGAAGTGTGAGAGTACTCTTTCTTGGTATCCCCTTTCCAGTCTTTTACCTCTAACCTTAGGCTGGCCGATAGAACCTGCCATCATTGCTAGGTTATCCATTGAACCTCTGGCTCCAGATGTCGCCATCAATACAGCTGAGTTGTCATCACCAAGGAATTCTTTAGCCACCTTACCTGATTCTGCTTTACCTGAATCAAGAATATTGAGAATATTTTCTTCTAAAGTTTCTTCAGCAGTTCTACCAGGACGAGTTTCATATCTGCGGCCATCTTTCCCAAACATTTCCAATTCTTTGTTCACATTATCGCTAGCAGTACTATTAATTTCAGCAATCTTAGCTTTTGCCTCAGGAGGAAGGTCTTCGTCATCAATACCAGTTGTAAAGCCCATTGCAGTACAAATTGCAATTGTCATCTTCGTCATTCGATTGATGAATTCAGCACCAATATCTGAACCATGGGTTTGTACTACTGCATCTAATAGTCTACCATCTTCTGCTCCAATACCTCTTTTATCAATAGTTCCTGTAACATTTCCTTCACTAACCTGAACTTGGTCACCAGAACGACTTGTATATTCAAGATTGAATCCATCTGGAACAATCAAACTTAAGACATCAGCCCCGATATACCCTTTGACGCCATCTATCTCTTTCAATTCTGGTAAACGACCATCCCAGCCAACAGCTCCGAGAATTTCCATGACTAACTTTTCAGGTAGAAGTTTTTGACCATGAGTTAGTAGGTAAGAACCTGAAATATGATCATGTATACCTCCAATTACTGAACCACCATATCTAGGTGTTATTATATGCTCTTGAACTCTCATTAGAATCTTAGCCTCAGCCCTGGCTTCTTCTGATTGAATGACGTGAAGATTCATCTCATCACCATCGAAATCCGCATTGTAAGGTGTACAATCTGCTAAATTAAATCGGAATGTTTTACCTTCCATGACTCTAATTTCATGAACCATCATCGACATACGATGTAAAGATGGCTGTCTATTGAATATAGTAACATCTCCATCAATAAGGTGCCTCTCTATGACTACACCTGGCTTAGGATTTCCATCTCTGTCAATCGTACTTAGTCTATCCTCAACATCAGTACGATATGATTCTCCAAAGTCGTCCTCAACAGACGGGCTACCACAGTGAGGGCAGTTTACTTCAAGATGGTCTGGATAGTCCTCATCAGGGTTTGAATGCTCCCAGACCCAACGGCTATGGATTAAAGCACGAGGATCATCAAAAGCAAGACTCTGCCCTTTAACTGAACCTTCGCTTTCTTCTCCTCTCAGATTCGAGATAGTTTTCTCAAGATCTACGCCCCATTCTTCTTCTAAATCTCCGATCGAATTTCTTCTCATTTGGCGCTTAAGTTCAAGACCAGGTAGGAAGTTAGGTGCAGGTAATACTTGATTCAAATCAGGCCTGTAACCAGAATATGGTTCGTCATCACTACCTGAATTACAATCAGGATTCATGCATCTAAAACCAGCCCAGATGTACTTAGTTCGATCAGTTATTCGAACTCTCAATGTATCTCCACGAATAATGTAATTAACACCTGGATGAACATCTGGTCCACGAAGAATCATTTGACGTAATTGCTCTCTGTTCCTATTAGTTACACGCACAGGAACTGTTAATTCTTTAGCGGTCTTAACTGGGATTCCAACTTCGTTAATCCCAAGGTTAGGATCTGGAGATATTACGGTTCTCGCACAAAAGTTAACTCTCTTCCCAGACAAATTAGAACGGAAACGTCCTTCTTTACCTTTCAGGCGTTGTGTTAGAGTCTTAAGAGGTCTGCCTGAACGATGACGTGCAGGTGGAATACCACTAGTTTGATTATCGAAATATGTTGTACAGTGGTACTGAAGTAATTCCCACAAATCCTCAACGATTAATTGAGGTGCACCAGCGTCTCTATTCTCTCTCAGTCTTTGGTTAATTCTCAGAACATCTACTAACTTGTGAGTTAGGTCATCTTCTGAGCGATCACCGCTATCGAGCGTGATAGATGGTCGAACTGTAATAGGAGGGACAGGTAAAACTTTCATTATTGTCCATTCGGGACGGCTTGAATCTTTATCCATACCAATGAACAATAGATGTTCATCAGGTATTCTTTCCAACCATTCTCTGATATCTCTTGCATTTAGTTTATGTTCGCCTTTATTTTCTTTCTTTTCTTTGAAAGTTGAAGGTTTATCTAAGATTATCTTACCTTGTTCTGAACCACAATGCATACAAATCGTTCTCTTTTTACTAGAACATTCTTTTTCAATATCTTTAATGATTTTCTTGAATTCTCTTGAACCAACGCCATGCTTAATCATAACATCTTTTACTCTATCGCGATAATAATCTTGCTCAGACTTCTCAGGATCCAGGGGGTGAGAATTTACCTGGCTGTGTAATAAAATATTACTGCAAGAATTGCAAGTAGATTTTAGTGACATCTTGATGAGATCAGTAAATCCGATATGCATAATGGGAAGCTCTAGAGCGATATGACCAAAGTGACTTGGACATTCTTCATGCTTATTCCCACATGTTTCACACCTGACACCAGGGTCAATAACACCCATCTTAGGATCCATCAAACCTTGTTTGTAAGCATGTCCATCGTCACGATAAGTGTCGGCAGTTTTTACTTCAACAGCTGACATCTTACGTATTTCATTAGGTTCAAGTAATCCAAACTTAATTGATTGAATCCTCTTAGGGATTTTAGCTGCATCTCTAGCACTCATCTTCGGTCCTCCAGTTCAAGTCTCATAGCCACTCCGAGACTTTTCATTTCGTCCAGGAGTAACTTGAATGCGTATGAAGTTTGGACCGTATGTACATCAGCCCTGTCTCCACAATATGGACACACAGTAGTCCTGCGTTTCCAATCAAAGTAAGCGATATGTCCACACCCAGTGGTGTTACATACCATGAGGTTCCAACCATCGGATTCATCTAGTAAACGGTCTTTAATCACCATTGAAGCACCATGCGAAATCAAACAATCACGTTCCATTTCTCCAAATCTTAGACCACCTTGACGAGCACGCCCTTCAGTAGGTTGCCTTGTTAGAATTTGTACACGACCACGACTTCTAGCGTGTAATTTACTACTTACTAGGTGATGTAATCTCTGATAGTAAATCACTCCAACGAATACATCTGCCGGGAACTCTTCTCCAGTTTCACCACTAATCATTCTTTCTCGACCAGTGTGATTGTAACCATTCCTAAGCAATCCAGAACGAAGTGACTCTTCTTTTTCTCCGGTGAATGCTGTACCGTCGATTTGGCGTCCTTCCATAGACCCTACTTTTCCACCAATCATCTCTAAAACGTGTGCTACAGTCATTCTTGAAGGAATCGCGTGAGGATTAATTAGCACATCAGGCACTACTCCATTAACTGTAAATGGCATATCTTCTTCATCAACAAGTCTACCAATAATTCCTTTTTGACCGTGCCTTGAAGCAAACTTATCTCCTAACTCAGGAATTTTATTAGTCCTTAGTGTGATTCTAACTAAGCGTCCAGAATCTAGAGATTCTGTCACGAATACGTTATCGACCCAACCGTATTCTCCATTTCTGACCATCATTGAAGATTCTCTTCGCTCTTGGGCTTGTAAAAATGCTCCCGCTGATTCTTCGAGGAACCTAGGGGGGCTAGTTTTACCAACTAAAACTTTTGAATCAGGAGCGCCACTAGTAAGGAATTCTTCAGGCACAGGCAAACCGTCTCTTTCAAGGTGTGAATAACTATTGAATGATTTCAAACCCTTGATCTCATCAAGACCTGTTCCCGGTACTTCGATTCTTTCTTCCTGCCCACCTGGGAATCTCTTATTCTCAGCGTTGTAAGTTCTTATGAATGATGAACGCCCTAGAGAACGTTCAACAGATGCCCTATTCATTACAATGGCATCTTGCATATTGTAACCGTGATGACTCATTATTGCGACAACAAAGTTCTGACCACCGGGTCTCTGCTTGAATCCGGTTGATTTCATAGCTCTAGTACCGACTAAAGATTGTTGAGGGTAGTGCATAATGTGAGCTCTGGTGTCAGGGCGAAGCCTGTAATTAGAACTTGGAAGACCAAGGCTTTGCTTAACCATAGCAGTTCCACCAGTCACTCTTGGAGTAGAGTTATGTTCTGGATAAGGAACTAGAGATGCACAAACACCCAGTATTAACTGGGGATCGATCTCTACATGAGTATATGCAAGTACGGTGTTTTGTTTTGTCTGTTGAGTAAGTAATTTTTCCAAGTTCTCTTGATAATAATTCAGAGGGACATGGAATTCTTCCGTTACAGTTTCGCCGTTAGGTAACTGGACTTCAGCACTCAGGTGTGCTGATTTCTTATTCTCTAAGTCTCCAAGATTTAGCCATTCAACCTTTGCAGGGTTTATTGGACGTGAATGTTTAGGAGAGAATTCAGGTAAATCGAAAGGTCTAGGAGCTACAAGGAGATCTTCTTCTTCCTCAGCATCTATCCACTCTACAACTCCAGTATTTACTAGGTCATTGAATGACAGCTCTCCTGCTCTTAATCCATCAAGAGTCATTTTTGAGAGAACTAGACTGCCCTGTTCTAATACGAGTAATGGTCTAAGAATTCTACCACGATCAGTATTGATGAATACATCCTTGTTTTCTGAGTCATGACGTATACTGACTTCTGGCCTTATACGACCTTGTCGGCGGCGGCGCTTAAACTGTGAAACCAATTTGTTAGGTCTCTTATGAAGACCAAATATATCGCCATTAACGTGAATTCTTGAACCATCGGCCCAGCCAGCAGGGGAGTCATCAACACCTGCTTCTTTCAGTAATTCTTTTACTTCTGACTCAGCAACCTCTTCGGAAACGTCTATCATTTGAGCAGCATTCTTTACAAGACCACAATTTTGGCCCTCAGGTGTTTCGTTAGGACATAATCTACCCCAATGTGTTGGATGCAAATCTCTAGCCTCGAAATGAGGCTGGCTCCTTACTAGAGGGCTAGTTACACGCCTCATGTGAGATAGTGCAGCCAGGTATGTTGTTCTATCTAATAATTGACTGACTCCAGAACGTCCACCAACCCAGTTACCTGTTGCTAAAGCATGCATGATTTTTGAGGTTAGTACGTCAGGTCGCAGACAAGCATTAATCTTCAGATCTCTTTTTCTATTGTGATGACGCTCAAGTTGATACTTTAAGTCACGTGCAAGTTGTTGCAAACTAACTCTAAATAAATCTTCAATTAAATCTCCAGCTAAACGAACTCTCTTGTTAGCATAATGATCTTTATCGTTCGGATCTCTATTGGTAATAGCCATTTCCAAAACTTGACGGACAATTCGTCCCAAGAATATAGCTTTCTTTTCTCTAGCCTCTGGTAGAGAACCAAGGTGAGGGAGTAATTCTTTATCTAGCATATTTTGAATACGTGACTCACGGTATTCTTTTTGTTGTCCATGAGCGAATTTCTTCTCCAACCACGCAACTGCTTCTTCAGAAGTTTCGACACCATATTCTTCGTTGTCTTTAACATCGTTCAGATTTGCAACTGTATATTTCATTGCTTCAACAGGCCCTGCAATTGCTGCAAATATCTCTCTATCATTCTGCATGCCCAAGGCACGCATCAATAAAACTACAGGAATTGCTGCTGTACCTGCACTAGGGATTTTTACCATTAACATTCCATCACGGCGTTTTTCGACATTTAGGGGCTTTCTTACACCATCTTTTTGTGAGAAAATTTTCGCCACTTCAGTCTCATGAGCATATTTCTTATTCTTCTCAACAGTTACTCTGTTAGGTGCGAGATCTTCCATGGAGATTAACACACGTTCAGTACCATTGATTATGAAATAACCTCCAGGATCCATTGGATCTTCTCCATATTTCCTTAGTAATGTTTGATGATATTCGGCATCATCAGGTGATGTATTAGGAGATAATTTTCGTGGAGAT
>CABXQY010000014.1 GCA_902514485.1 uncultured Candidatus Poseidoniales archaeon | reverse complement strand
TAGCTCAGGAAGTGTACCTTCCTCCATTGCTAGTATTGTGCTCTCATATGGCCCCTCTAAAATATATTCACAAAGATTTGAAACCAACATCGATTCATAATCTAGAGCGCTCTCTCCTGTTGGCATTGCATGAGTCATGTAAGAAGGAGGAGCATCATCACCTAGAGAAGAAAGAGTAGACTCAACCCATGGCTCCAGATTCAAACCATGATAAAAGAATAAATCAGCCTGTTGTAGACGGATTAAATCAGATGCAGATGGTTCATAGTCATGAACAGGGATGTTATCTTGGCTCATATATTCGATAGTTACACTATCACCAGCTACTGCAGACACCAATTGTCCTACATGGTATGTAGATACCATTACAGTACCATAATTCTCATTCTCTAATTCAATATCTGAAGTTGTTTTTTCATCATCGGCAAGACATCCGGCAAGACTTGAAAGTATCAAAATTAGGCTTACAGACAGTGCTCTCATTGCTTTGTGCATGGGGTTGCGCTAACTATTAATTATATAATGAATGTTAATAAATACTCATATGAGAATTATTATTAACAACTAGTCACACGTATATTTATGAGTCAAATTATAACCTTTAGTGCTGACAAGAATTTCGCTAACGACTTAGATGGAATTATTAAAAAATCTGGTTATCAGAATAGAAGTAGATTTATTCGTGACGCTTCACTTTATTTTTCCGAGATACAACAAAGAGGTGAATTAAATAATATGAAAGACGATGAAATCATTGAAGGGCATTTGGTCATCTACTATCAACATCAACAGGGTGTAGAAAACAAACTGATGGATATTAGACATTCTCATGCATTAGAGATTAGTTCATATAATCATAGTTGCCTAAAGCATAGCCACACATGTGTAGACATCATACAAGGAATGGGGACTGCTATAGAATTTCGAAAAATAATGGAACAGTTACAAAATACTCCAAATGTGAATAAAATTACATTTGTATCTGCACCGATGAGAGATGAAGGATGCTGCTAGTAGTTAATCTTCAATCATCATTGCTATAATATTTCTTACATCAACTCTACCAAAATTATGACTGTCTTCTGAAGCGTTAGGATCAGGATTATCGCCAATTAAGAACGCTTTATCATTATCTATTGATGAAATCCTCTTGATAATAAAAAAATTCTTCTTCAAAGGATGTTCAGATAAAACAACAAGGTCGGGCTTTAGTTGATTAAAATCTATTCTTAGAAAACGAACAATACTTCCATTTTCAAGAGTTGGCCACATTGAGTCGCCTTTGACTCTAACATCTATGAAGCGCGAATCCATGGTACTTCACGGCCTTTTGAGGCCCAAAACATGTTGTGAATATTTTCCACCGCATCCATCAATTCTTGAGCATGTTGCTCAGAAACTTCAACTTTACAGGCTGAGCAAAGCTTTGCTGCTTGCCAGAAAGTATCATGAAGATTCGGTAAAGATTCTAGATGTTGAGGTTTAAAGAAATCTGTCCAAAGCACAAGTAGTTCATGTTTACACTTCTGAGCTTCTTCTTCCTTAATAGATGCATACCGAGACATGGTGTTTATGTGTTCTACAGAACTTCCAGAGCCTAGGGCAACCATCTTCTTTGTCATCGATTGTACGGCTTCGGCAGCTACACGCGCACTTGCGGGGTCATAAACACCACATGGTCCATCACAATGTGCATGTCCATCTATTAACAAAATTTCACTATTATTTAACTCATCATCTTTCATACTATCAGACCTCTGGCTTAGCGCATCGGGTATCGGATTATGAATACTAAGGTTAATGATTTTCATTAGTAATATTGATTGAGTAAGTTATACTAGAACAGTTATGGGGAGAGTGGCCGTTACAGATGGAATGGACAAAAAAGCAGTTGAAATGATAGTTTCTTCCGGCCACGAGGTGGTAATAAAGCATTATTCCAAGGAAGAATTACTAAGTGGAGCATTAGTGAATTTTGACGCAGTAGTAATTAGAAGTGCAACGAAAATGACGGAAGAAGTAATCCTAGCTTCAAGGAAGCTAAACAAGGGAATTACATTTATCGGTAGAGCAGGAGTTGGCGTAGATAATATCGATATTCCAATTGCTACTGAAAATAATATAACTGTATGTAACACACCTAGAGCATCGACAAGAAGTGTAGTTGAGATGACAATAGCCCACCTTCTTGCATCCTGTCGAAATATAGCAATAGCAGATCGGAAATTAAGAGAAGGTGTTTGGGCTAAGAAAGAACTAGTAGGATCAGAACTTTCGGGAAAATCTCTGGGTTTGATAGGATATGGTAGGATTGCTCAAGGAGTTGGAACTGTAGCCAAAGCATTAGGCATGGAATTGCATGCATATGACCCATATGTCCCTGAAGAAGTAGCGAGAAAACAAGACTGTATATTGTATAAAGACGTAGATAGTGTATTCAAAATGTGTACACACATATCCATACATTGTAACTTAACAGAAGAGACATATCATTTGGCTAATGCTTCAAGGATTAATTTGATGCCAGGTAAGGGAAGTGATGGGATAGAATGTGGAAATCATCTAATTAATTGTGCTAGAGGAGGAATTGTAGATGAAAATGCTGCATTGGAGGGACTGGAGAGTGGACAACTTTCTACTGTGGCTTTGGATGTTTTCGAAGTGGAACCTGCAATTGATAACCCATTGTTCAAAAATGAGAATTTTCATGGGACACCACATATCGGAGCTGCGACCAAAGAAGCACAAGAGAGAATTGGGACTGAAATGGCAGAACTTATCATTGAACATTTAGAGGGAAAAAAACCATCTACAGCTCTGAATTAAATTATCCTGTGCATCCTATTGAGAGAAGTAGTTAGTATTCCTAATTCTTCTGGAATTATAATACCTGATATCTCTGTGTTAAGGGATATTCCAGAATCTTTCTTTGTTTTCCATACTTCGGAATTGAATTCAATAAGTGAATCTGTCAGTTTGAGAAGTTCCTGATCACTAGGCATAATTGCGGGGAACTTTCTAACATCAACAGAACTTTGATTGTAAAGTGTGGTGGAAAGATAATGGGTGAAGAATGGACAAATAGGACTTAGAGATGTCAGAATATCTCTAACAATTCGATGTAATGTCCATGATGCTACTTCATCACCATCATACAATCGAGACTTGACCATTTCTAACCAATGGCTAGGGAATACGCCTGTACTGAAGTTCTTAATTGCTTGAGCAGCATTATAAATATCTACATTTTTCCAAGAATCTTCGACTTTAGACATAGTCAGTCCGAACTCTGAAAGAATCCACTTGTCTTCGGAATGTAAATCAACGGGAACGGTGTCTAAATCTAACGGGACATCAAACTGACTAGCAAACCTAGCAACATTGAATATCTTTGTCAAAACACCGAAATATTTCGCTTCAATTTCTTCAGGATTGATATGAAAATCATCTCCCACCTGAGCATCGCAAGCCTTCCAAAGACGGAAACATTCGCTACCAATCTTATTGGCTTTGAGATTTACTTGCTTGCCATCTGAACCTTTTATTTTCCATGAACCAGTCCTTCCTCCAGCACCACACTCCAGTACTGAATTAGCATCAATACCATTACCTAATGATTTAGACATTTTGCGACCCCATGGGTCCATTCCGAGTCCATCAATCCATATGTTAGCAAAACCTGGTTTATCCAGTAAAAGAGTGCTCTTTAGTAAGGTATAGTATAACCAGGTTCTAACAATTTCCTTACCTTGAGGGCGTAAAGCAGTCGGGAAAGCTCTATTGAATAATTCTTCATCTTTACCATAACCCGATACAAATAAATTAGAATTTGAAGAGTCCATCCAGGTATCAAATACCTTCTCTTCACCAGTAAGAGCCCCTAATTCGGCGGAGAGTTCTTCATAAATCCCTAACTTTGTCCTAGTTACTCGATCTAATACTTCTGAACCAGAAGGAGGAGAATCCCTCCAAGGTTGTACATATCCACCAGATGGTGGTACGACGACTTTAGTTCCATCTTCACTATACCAAATCGGGACTTCAGTATGGTACCAACGTCTCCTTGATATAGGCCAATCAATAGATATATTTTGCATCCAATCATCAAGGAATTGCTTGTTTCTAGGAGGTATAAAATTAATTTCAGAAATTAATTCATTCATTCGTTCTAACGTATGTGTTTGTCGAACATACCACTCTTTAAGCAATATTATTTCTACAGGATTATTGCCTCTCTCACTAACAGGAATTTCTTGTTCATGATCTATTATAGAAGATAAAACGCCGCTATCATCAAGAATCTCAATTGCCTTTTTTCTAGCATCTAATACTGTAAGTCCAGAGAGAGGACCAGAGATATCTGTCATCTCACCTTTGAGATTAATTGCAACAAATGGTTCAAGGCCAAACTCTCTGAAAACTGAAACATCATTTTGGTCACCAAAAGAACACACCATTAAAACTCCCGAACCAAAGTCCATTTTCACAGAATGATGAGAAGAAACAAGAACTTTCTTAGTTCTTCCATTAACTGGAAGAGGTAGAATTAATTCTTTACCAACTAAATGTGTATAACGGATATCATCAGGATGTACTAATACAATACCACATGCACAAATTAACTCTGGCCGAGTTGTCGTAATTACTACTTCTTCTCCATCTTCCGTTTTCCAGATAATATCACAAAGTTTGGTTTGGCGAGATATCCTTTGAACTTCAGCATCAGCAATTGTAGTCCCTTCGACGGGGTCGTAAATGTTAGGGCGTAAATCTTCAACAATATTCCCCTGCTTAAATAAATCTACAAATATTGATTGAGTAACACCCCTGTATTCAGGAGAATCGGTAAGATATTCAGACTCGAAAGAACATGACAATCCTACTCGGCAAGCGGTCTCTCTCATTGCTTGAGTATATTCTTCAATAGTTTCTTTACATAAATCAATGAATTCCCCCCTTTCAAAGGTTCTCATTTTCTTCCCGGTTTTTTTCTCTACGGTGAATTCAATGTTTATTCCATTACGGTCTACTCCCCATGGAAAATATACTTCTTTCCCTAATAATCTCTGGCTACGTGCAATAACATCAATCATACTGTATTGTGCTACAGCACCAATATGCCACGTCCCACTAGGATATGGAGGGGGGGTATCTATGACAAATATTTCTTTTTCTGAATTTGGATTGAATGAATAGCGTGAACTATAAGATTCGCCATAGTGCTCCTCTTGTATGCGTTTTTCAAGGTCTATTGACCATCTTTTATCCGTTATTTTCGGCTTACCCATGACAATCACACCTGAGCGGTATGTACTAACCCCACAGTAACTTATTCTTGACTATTGCCGAGTTAGCAATATGAACGAAATACGGTTTAGAATGAGATGGAGAGCGTTGGGTTGAAGTCCCTTCCTCGACCACGAATACATGAGAGGGTAGTGTTATGGTTCTAGGAGGTGACGAAAAATCTGGGAAAAAAGCTCCCATGAGTTTGTCAGATAAATCTTCTTCAATAATGAAATCAATCAAAAATATAGATATGGTTTCTGTCAAAGATTCGGTGATAATGGCACCCAATAAAATCAGAAGGTCAATGTCAGGAATGAGTAGCACTCAGGCTTTAGTCAAACTACCTGTTCTTACTGTTGTTTTATGTTTAGTTGTCACAGGTTTCTTTACTTTGCATTCAGGTGCTATAGATTGTAGAGAGAAGTTTCAAAATTCAATTTGTAATGAAGAATCATCAATGAATGTAAATGGAGATTTAGAAGTTTACTTGCCTGACGGTTCACAAGTAGCTGTTTTAATTGAAGAAGTCGAACTAGATTGGACAACAAATGTCATGATAATCTATGTTGAATCAGAGAATTATAATATTACAAATCTCCGAATATTGAAACAAATAGACGCAATGGAAAGTGCGATGAATACCCACAGAAATGATGGTGGTGAAGACGATGAAATAATATACGTGCTATCTATTTCTGCGGTTGTCAAAGAAGTTAATTCTAGTGCTGGTAGAGTAGCCAAAGCATTCGCATCAGGAATAGGGAATGCATTAGGCCAAGATGAACTCGCGGAACAATTTAATGAAATAATTGATGAACAAGAAGATATTTTAGGAAATTACGCAATACCAGAAGAACAAGCAAGAGTAGACCAAATATTGGGAGAAATGCCTCAAAATGCTCTGGATAAACTGGTTAGAGATGTTGGTAGTGCAGGTGCAGATCAGAATCTAAACGATACTGGAGTCCCTCAATGGAACAGAGGAGTCATAATCATGGGAATCTCGAGTGATGCAGACGTAGGAAAAATGATCGAGAAAACTCAATTAAATATCGATTTACTAAAAAGTATTGATGCAGATGGTAATGGAGAAACAGACTGGGAAGAAAATAATCTCACAATGACCTTGACTGGACCGGCTCCTATTACTAACGCAGTTACTGAAGAATCATTCAATCTCTTCTGGAATGTTTTTCCAATTGGTGTTCTATTGGTGGCTGTCACTTTATTTTTATTCCATTGCGACTTATTACAAACTGGAAGATTTAGGTTTGTTCAAGGAATTAAAGTTTTGATAATTGCTGGTTTACCTACTTTATGTTCGGTTTTCTTAACAATGGGGATCATAGGGTTTACCAACTATGAAGTCACAATGACTGTGATTATTGTCGGTCCGATTGTTCTCGCACTAGGTGTATCATATGGGCTTCATATAACAAATCGTTATGCTGAAGCTAAAGGAACCCCCGAAGAAAAAATAGAAGAGGCTTTAAACTCAACAGGAAGAGCTGTATTTTTATCTGCTATGACTACTATAATTGGTTTTATTTCTTTGGCACTAACTCCAATGGCACCAATACAAACAGTAGGTATATCTCTCGCATTTGGTATTGTTGTCGTATATGTAATGACTATGTTAATGGTGCCTAATCTAACATTATTACTAGATCTAAAGAAACCTTCACATCCACCACCAGAAGTATTCGTAAAGATTGTTTCCATTCCTATTAAATGGACTAAAGTGACTTTAGCATTGTTTATGATAGCAATGATTATTTCTGCGGGCTATTCTAGAGAACAAGTAGAATCAAATCTTGATTTGTTAGAAATGGCTCCAAAGGATGTAACGGCTGTGCAAGCCATGAAACTATACAGTGACGAATTCGAATCAGGACAACCCGGTTTTCTAAAAATATCTGAGGATATCTATGCAAACCCCGATTTCTTATCCCCTACCGTCCAAGACCCATATAGTGGTTTAGAAAAAATAGAACGGCTTGAAGGTCAATGTGCGCAAGTAGAAAAAGTTACAGCTGTATCGATAGTCTTCTTGATGAAATCGATAGCTGTTTCAGTAAATATTTCTGGAGCCCCTATTGCCGATATAATCGACGACACACCAGGAGTGCCACAATCAATCAAAGATCTAGGGCATTTGGTTTTCGATAACGGGCAGTCAGGAAATGCATCCTTTTGGAGAACTCTAGACACATTAGATGCACAAGAACTAGGAGGCCAACAGGCTCAAAACTTCCTACTCTACGTATTCTATGAAAGCCTGACAGATGAAATGAGAGAATTATTTATTCAGAAAGAGTATGAAAGTAGTTTAATTTACATTGATATGCCATTTATGGATGTTGTAGGGACGGAAGAGGCTACCTATTTAGTCAACAAACACGCTGCTAATTCAGGACTTGGGGGGACTAATGGAGAACCAGAACTTATAGGAGTTGCATCTGTTACTATAGAAGTTAACGATTTAATCGTAGGCTCCCAATGGAGATCATTATTTTATGCTCTACTTTTCACAGTAATAGTTCTAGCTCTTGTATTTAGAGATATTTTTTATGCATTATTGACTACGCTACCTGTAGGTTTTACTGTGGCAATGCAATGGTTAATAATGGATTCTTGGGGGGTATCAATGTCTCTAGTTACCGTAATGATAGGGTCAATACTGGTAGGTGTCGGAGTAGATTTCTCAATACACATAGCCAACAGAGTCAGGGAACTAGGCGGATCTCTAGATGCAATAAAATCTGCATGCGCCAGTACTGGTATGAGTTTAGCCGAAGCTACGACAGTTACAGCCGCAGGAATGTTGTGCGCATTGAGGATACCAATTCCGGCAATTGGACCGTTCATTAAAGTAATAATTGTATTACTAATTATTGCGGCGATTTCGGCACTAATATTGTTGCCAGCAATTTACTCATTAATGGTTAAGGCGAATGTTAATTTGACAGGAGGAGTATCTAGAATGGTACAAACAGCTGGCCTCAAAAGAGCAATTGAGAGAGACGAAGTTGATGCAATAGATGCAACACTAATCATGGGCTCTGCAGAAGATGCTTGGTGACGACACTTTCATTCACTTGTTTGCCTTCGTAGTGACATGAATTACTGGTTGATGAAGAGTGAACCACATGTATATCCGTGGAAAATGCTAGTTGAAGATGGAGAAACACATTGGGATGGAGTAAGGAACTACCAAGCTAGAAATATGATGAGAGATGATATGAAATTAGGTGATCTAGTACTATTTTACCATTCGAATTTCAAACCACCTCATGTAGTGGGTGTAGCAGAAATATCCAAGGAAGGATATCCGGATCATACTGCTCAAGACCCTTCGTCTAATTATTATGATGAGAAGGCAACTCCTGAAAATCCAAGATGGATGATGGTAAATATCAAGCCAGTTGAAATAATGAAAAAAACAATATCTCTACAAGAAATGAGAGAAAACCCTACATTAGAGGGCATGAAACTATTGATGAAAGGAAGTAGATTGTCTGTACAACCAGTAACTGAGAAGCATTTTGAAATCGTTTGCCAAATGGGTGGACTGAAAGGAATTCCACGTAATGAAGATTAGTGGGCATGTCTTCGGTGGACGCTCGTCATCATCGATAATATATCATTGAACTTCTCAACTCCGCTATTCCAAGGCATCCAGCATCCCCAGTCGGGCTGCTCGCTTCCGCGCCTGACCTGGTTCCCGGGTATAAGACACTTCGAATTTCCCTCCGGAAGTCCGTTATGCCAACCTGCATCTCTTGGAGGCGAAGTATCGACGTTGCCCAATGGGTCATCGATGGCTCGTTTACGCCGCCCTCAGACTTCAGGTCACCATTATTGACGATTTGTGAATAATAGAGCACGTCAACACTCCCCCTAGCCCATATAGCCGTGTTTAACGACCCATTTTAATGAAACCCTTTAACGATGTTAGAAGATTTTTTCATTCCGCCTCATATTTTGAGGGGCAACCTGTCTGTATAGAGTTGGCTGAAATAACCCACTTACCATCTATTTCAAGAAGATCTCCTTTGACTGCGATAACATAACCTTCAGCGAAACCATCAGGTAATGCAACGGAAGAAATATCTACGAATATTTCTGCTTCTGTTCCTGAAAGAATGAAAACTTTGGTTTCATTATTTACTGAACCTTCCATTACTGTACCTCTAAGATGGACTTCATCATCCCTAAAATCACTCGGAGATTCCATAATTTCATCAACTGTATATTGAACTTCAGGGTCTACGCTGATTAGCATTAATGAAATTAGAGCTAATAAAGCAACGCCAACAATCAACAATCGCGTTGACCTTGTTGCAGACATGAATCTTCCAAGTGAATGACACTCAAGAGGTTTATGATATTCATTTATGGTAATAACCAACTGCTTCATCAATACTTGAGAAGTTATTTTCATAAATCTTTTTCTTGAGACCTTTGATTATATGAGATACTACAGAAGGGCCTTGGAAAACTAAAGCAGAATACAATTGTATTAATGATGCACCTGAATTAATCATATCCCATGCTGAATCGACCGAATCGATACCACCTACACCCACTAAGGGTACTTTAGAATCTGTATAATCGTACAACATACTGACTACTTCCAAAGAACGTGCTTTGAGTGGTCTCCCAGATAGACCTCCGGTTTGTGCGAAAACAGAACGCGATTGAGAATTTTTCGGCACATATCGAGATAAAGTAGTATTTGTTGCTACAAAACCATTTATGCCTGAATTCATAGCGGTTTCAACTGAATTAAATAATATCTCATCTTCCATATCCGGAGAGAATTTTAGTAACATAGGTTTGAAATTCTTTTTCCTATCACGTATATTGCTACAGGCTTCAAGTACTTTAGAGAGATGTTCCTCGCCTTGTAATTCTCTGAGGCCAGGGGTATTTGGTGAAGAAACATTTAGCACAAATAAATCTGAAAAGTCCCATAATACATCTAGAGTTGATGCGTAATCATCTGGAGCATCTTCATTAGAAACTTTCTTCGATCTACCAATATTAGCCGCTATTGGATTGTTTGGCCATTGGCCCTTAGACTTTCTTTCGAGCAAACTATCCCTGACTGCTATAGAGCCAGGATTGTTGAATCCCATTCTATTAACCAGAGCATTTTCTTTATTCGCTCTAAACATCCTCGGTTTAGGATTACCATCTTGAGGGAATCTAGTAACTCCTCCATATTCAATCCAAGAAAAGCCTAAAGATGGCCATGCAGATAATGCCTGAGCTTTTTTATCAAATCCTGCTGCAAGTCCCAGTGGATGCTGGAAGTCCATTCCAAATACTTTGGTCGGTAGTTCAGGAGCATGGTAGATGCTATCGAGGATTTTACTCCCTACCGATGTTTGGCCGAAGTTTGTCAATGCAGAAATACCCAAACTATGTGCTTTTTCTGAATCAATAAGCCCTAACATAGGCCTTCCAAATAAACGATATGGCAGCCCCATGGGGAAGTCGGTTCAACCGACACTCTTCAAGCGTTGCGCACGTCCCAGAACTGATGATGGGTTCTTCAGAGGGTGCAGCAGTCTCCGAATTAGCAAGAAGGATTCTGAGATCTAGAGGAGTTAAGATATCCCATAATGGGTTATTATCGGAAGAAATAGAGTTATTATCTAATGAATTATCTGATAATGCTCCGAAAATTATTTTTGGAATCGAATCAATAGTTAGAGTTTCTGAAGACATCTATTTTGAAATGCAAGACTCAAAAGACGGGTTGATATCTGTATCTCCACCTGAATCATTAGAGATTGTTTGGATTAAAAAAACAGAATTTGTATGGAATAATCTCAAACAGAAAATTATCGAGTTAGGTAGAGCAGGATATCCTGGGTGCGTAGGTTGTGCGGGTCCGGCAGCTAACGAACCGTGGAATGAAACCGATTCAAGAAATCAAATTCTCTAGCCCGGCTTCGCGCGCTCACGTGCGCACACGCGCCTTGTATCAAACAGAGTTGACTCAAGTTTATACAGGTAGTATTGTGCCAATAGAATAATGGTCGATGTTATGTTATTGATCAAGTAATGGAGTGAGTATTGTGAAACTAATGATTCTCGAGTCAGGAGCTAAGGCCAAGACTGTGAAGAAATACTTGGGTAAAGGATGGATAGTACAAGCTTGTGGAGGACATGTCCAAGATTTACCTTCCAAAGGAAGTAAAGGATCTTCGAAGTCAATGTGGGATTCTGAAAGAGATACCCTTCCTGAACCGCCATGGGGGTGGACATCTGGAGCTAAAAAGAAGATTACTGATTTGGTTAAAAAGGCAAAATCATCCAATGTTGACGAAGTTTACATAGCGACTGACCCGGACAGAGAGGGAGAATTTATTGCTTGGAGACTCAGTATTATATTTGCAAAATTCCCATCTCAGAAAAGAGTTACTTTCAATGAAATAACAGAAACTTCAGTTCAGAAAGCAATTGAAGAAGCAAGAGAAATAGATACTGCATTAGTAGATTCAGCAAAAGTTAGAAGATTTATGGATCGTCTGGTTGGGTTTGAATGTTCAAGATTTTCCAGGTCATGGAGACTAGCATCCATGGGTAGAGTCCAAACACCTACTCTAGGATTTATCATAGAAAGGGAACTACTGAGAGAGAAACATATCCCGATAGTTTACAATAGTGTTAATTTTACCTCAAACGAAACCATTTTTAAGATAAGATTCCATGAAAAAGATGATCCTGAAGCATGGTTAGATGATGCAGGAAAACACTTTCCAGATAGAACATTTAATCAGGATTTAGCTTCAGAAGCAATGATGAAATTGAATAAAAATAAGAAAATTGAAATACATTCGATTAAAGAAGGGAAGAATAAGAGAAGCCCGAAGCCGCCTTTTACAACAGACACGATGCTTCAATCAGCAAGTTCTAATCTCGGTTGGTCTGTTGCAAGAACTAGTGCAGTAGCTGGAGAATTATATAATTCGGGACATGTCACTTATATCCGTACTGATTCTACAAGAACAAATGAAGATGCTAGAAAAACAATTAAGAATTATATTAAAAATATATATGGTGAAGATCATTTGGGACCCGGTGTTTTAGGCCCTGATGCTAAAAAAGGAAGTACAAACGTACAAGATGCTCACGAAGCCATCAGACCTACTAGACCTGAAATCCATAGTGTCGAGGGACTAAAAGATGAACAACAATTACTTTACGGCCTAATTTGGGCGAGATTTGCAGGAAGTCAAATGTCAAATTCAATACGAGAAACAAGATCTATTGTTGCAAAAACTGCAGATTTCGACAAGAATATCACTGGAACTGCATCGTGGAGAACACACGCAGGTTGGGAAGCAGTATACGAACCATATCATAAATCGATAAAATTAGAACCACCACAATCTGAACTGTTAAAGGGAGCAATTTGGGAAATAGAATGTAATGAAGAAAATCCACAGTTAGTTAGTGATCAAACCAAACCTCCAAGAAGATTCTCAGAAAGTTCGATAGTTCAAGAGATGAAAAAGGCAGGTATTGGGAGACCTTCGACTTATGTTTCGACAATTCAGACACTGAGTAGAAGAAAATATGTTGAAAATAATAGTGGGGCTCTTATTCCAACAGATGCAGGTAGAACACTATGGTTAGAAGTAGTTCCGTTCTATAATGAACAGAATGATAGAGGACTTTTCGCCACACAATTTACCGCTAAAATGGAGTCTGATCTAGATACTATAGAGAACAGTAGCCAATCCGCCCCGGATGTATGGCATAATTTCGTAGATGTATTCAAAGAAATGAATAATGCGGCTAAAATAAAGAAAAGAAGCACACCATCAAAAAAACAAATAGAATTGTTGGTAAATCTAACTAAAAATATGACTGAGAGTGAAAAACATAACGTACTCAATGGTAAAAAACCTGAAGATTTTACAGGAGAAGAAATGAGAAATACTCTCGATAAGATCATAGCAGAGGGAGGAGATTTTCCTGCTAGTGAGAAACAAATCGCTTTGGTGATTAAGCTAGCAGATCAATTAGGATATAGCCTCAAAGAAATCTGCAAGATGGTAGACATTGATGATATTGATAGTCTGACCGGGGGGAAAGATGGTACTGCTAGTCAATTAATTGATACACTCATCAAAGAAAGTCAGGCATTACCTGCTTCAGAAGCACAGGTTAAATTAGTGAAGAAACTAGCAGCTAGAGAGGAAGTACCCCTCAGTGACATTCTAGCTATTGCTGATATCGTTGCCATAGATGAGATGACAAAACAAGATGCAAGTCAGATTATAGATACTGTAATGAAGAAAAATAAAAATTCTAAGAGGAAAAAGTGAATCAGAATTAGAAGATATCAATAAGGTTAACCTAGTGAATGATGGTATGAATGATTACGATTATGATGTTGTCATAGTCGGCGCAGGGCCTATTGGTGGCTATCTAGCTAATAAATTAGCAAAGAATCTGATTTCAGTTTTGCTATTGGAAGAGCATGCAGAACTGGGGAGACCATTTCAGTGCGCTGGCTTGGTTAATCCAAAAGCAATGGAATCTGTGAAATTAGAAAATACTGTACTGACTCCAATTTGGGGTGCGAGAATCTACAGCCCCGAGGGAACTTTAGTTGAAATTGGACAAAAGGATACAATTAGAACATGGTCTGTTTGTAGAAAATTATTTGACGAGGCAGTTGTAAATCAATCTCTCAAATCAGGAGCCGAACTTTGGTTGTCAAGTAAACCAAAAGATATAGAAATAACTGAAGAAAAAGTAAATGTTATCATAAATACACCAGAAGGAATAAGAAATATAAATACAAAATTTATTTGTGGGGCAGATGGTGCACACTCTTGGGTACGTAGAACTCTAAAATTTGGAAAACCGAAAGAGACCATGATTGGTATGCAAATTGAAGTTACTGGATACAAAGGTACAGAAGGCAAGTTAGATATGTATACTGGTTCAGATATTTCACCAGGATTCTTTGCATGGGCAATACCTTCAGGAGAAACTACAAGAATTGGAGTTTGGAGTCAAACAAGATATATTGGTGAAAAATCTTGTGAAGACTTACTGAATGAACTAATGATAAATGGAAAATGGAGTTATCGATTTAAGGAATGTAAAGAAGTTGGAAGATTTGTCGGATCAGTACCAAGTGGGATTTTGAAGAAAACTACGAAAAGAAGAGTTGCTCTTTTTGGAGACGCGGCCGGAATATGTAAACCAACTACTGGAGGAGGTATAGGCCCGGGTTTCGCGCATATTGACATGATAATTGAAGAATTGTCTTTAAAAGTTAAGGAAAATAAACTAGAGATGAAAAATCTGACATTTATTGAAAAGAAATTAGATAAGATGAGGAAGTCACAAAATAGAGCGAGAGGTTTAAGAGATGCTTTTTTATCTCAATCGAATGACAAGGAATTAGAAGAAATTTTCAAAATATGGGCTAAACCAGAAGTCATATCAATGATTAATGAGGTGGGGGAAATTGAAAATCCTATACCATTAGGAACTAAAATGTTGAAGGAAATACCAGAATTTAGGAAACTTGCTGGTAAAGCAATAAAATCTGTTTTATGGGGATGATATCATAGAAAGATCAGTACAGAGAATTCGATATCCTCCATTTGAGCATTCAGATATGATTCCGAATCAAATTAAAATTATTGAAGTGGTTTTGGAATCAGAGAATAAACCACCACCACCGTTTAAAATTGGTATGGAAAATGATTGGTTAGTAGAATGGAGAAGGGTGACTGAAAAAGATACAAAATTACCAATATTGAGGGGTGATGTATCCAAAGAAACCTTTCCTTTCCTAATGAGGACTAGGAATGGATGGTATATTGATCCTGATCCATTACATTACAAAGCAAGGAAAATGATTACGCCAGCAGTTATTCTAATAATCTCAACCTTACTTATAAGATTTATAACACCTGCCATAGATCGAATAAGATTTATCGCCCCAATACTAGACATGCTAAATTACTCAATAAAAATAGGACAGTTAGATTATCCAGTATTCCTATTTTTTGCTTTTCCAATATTCATTTCACCAATGTTTTTCAGAATGACTGCAAATATGAAAGATATAAAGAGACAAAATATTCTAATTAAGAATCCAATAAATCCACCCGAAATTTCTATACAAAAAGAAGATAATAAGGTGATTATATCAAAATTAAAAACGCCTAAAGAATTGCAAATGAAAAGAACGAGAATACAGGTTGGAATAGCTGTACCAGAAAGAAGAATGATTCTTGAATCACAGGGAAAGAAGGAGGGGGAACAAACAATACCAGGAATGTCTACTGCATTACCCGGGAGAAGAATAACTACTGGAGAAGAACTGGGGACAGGAGTAGGTGAATCTACACCAATGACTGTTGCACATAGAAGAGTAATGATGTTAGAGCCAATGAGAGTTTTAGATGCAGGAGAATGGGTGAATATAGAAGAGGGGAAAAATACAGAGAACGAGATTGTGTTAAATGGCCCCGAAAAGTTATGGCCAGGGTCTATTTATTCAGGACTAATTGCTGTTCATTGGGAACTTATTATGGAGTTCGTAAATAATGAAGGAACTAAAATGAAATGGGTCAGACCATTGATAATGGAAAACTATCATCATAGAATTGAAATAGAGAAATTACCAGTGAAAAGTGGGAGACTAGAACTTTCTGATTACTAATACTGTACTGGCACGATAGAAGGCACATCTTTAATGTCAATTAATACAGTTTCAAGGTGGTTATAATCAGAGTCCCTCTTAATAGGATGGAAACCTGCCCTGAGTATTGATTCTTGGAGTTCTTCTTCTTTAGCCAAAACTTTTTTTGTTCCAGATGCAGAAACTACATTTTCTTCCATCATTGTAGAACCTGCATCATCTGCACCAGCTAAAATCGCCATTTGAGCCACACCCAAACCCATAGTCGGCCAAGATGCTTGGATATGGTTAATATTATCAAAAAATAGACGTGATACTGAGATATGACGTAAATATTCCACTGGACCCGCACCTAACTCTAATCTATTACGTCCACGATTTCTTTTACCAAATGTATTATTTTCTAATTGAACGGGCCAAGCAACAAAAGAGGTAAAACCTACTCTCCCTAGAGATAATGCCTCATCCTGCATCAATCTGATTCTTTCCATATGTAAAACTCTATGATTATTAGTTTCACCGAAACCAAAAACATTAGTTGCAGATGTAGTTAATCCTAATGCTTGAGCTTCCGACATTACTCTGAGCCAATTTTCAGCTGAACCTTTTTTTGGAGATATGTCGAGTCTGACATCATCTACTAGCATTTCAGCACCACCACCAGGTAAACCATGCATTCCCGCATCAGCTAGTTTTTTAAGTACATCAGAAGTATGTAAACCACATACATCTGCAATACCTTCAATTTCAATTGGTGAAAAGCAGTCGAGTGAAATGGAAGGATGTTTTTCACGTATATGTGATATAAGATCTAAATACCAATCAAGACCTAGTTCCGGATTCACACCACCTTGCATTAGAATTCTAGACCCCCCTATAATCTCTAATTCAGATATTCTCTGACTTATCTCATCGAATGTTTGAGTATATACTTCTGAGTGGCCTGGAGGTCTATAAAAAGAACAAAATTGACAATTTATAGTGCATATATTGGTATAATTAATATTACGATCTACAAGATAAGTTACGCCATTTCCAGGTACTTGCAACTTTCTTCTAATAAGTGAAGTATGCATTAAATCATTAATATCCGCTTCATCATATAATATAGTTGCATCAATAACAGAAAGCCTTGGTGCGTCCGGAGACAATTGTTCTGATAGTATATCTTTCCAATTACGCATTAGTTTCACTCAAACCTTTACCGATTAATGACTCTATTTCAGAAATTTCCTTAGGACAGCTAGATGTCAAAACTACAGGCCCATCTGCTGTTATGAGAACGTCATCTTCTATACGAATCCCAATACCAGAATACCGTTCAGGAATGGTGATGTCGGTTCTCCAACTTCCAAAATATAATCCTGGCTCAACTGTCAAAACCATGCCTGGTTGCAGAATTCTTTCTGGTCCTTTATCGCCCTGCCTACCGCCTCCAACGTCATGAACATCTAGCCCTAGCATATGTCCAGTCCCATGCATGAAGAAATTTCGATATTTTCCGTCGAAATTTTCTCCAAGAGCCTCTTCAAAACTACAATTTAGTATACCTAAATCAACTAATCCCTTAGCAAGAATTTTTGACGTAGCATGATGCATAGAACTCCAAGGAGAGCCTGCTTGACATGCTTCAATACCTGCAATTTCTGCTTTAAGTACGAGTTCATATATTTCTCTCTGAGCCTCGGTGAATTTACCATTTACTGGCCAAGTCCTAGTAATATCTGACGCGTAGCCAGAAACCTCACAACCGGCATCAACTAGTACTAACTCACCATCATTTACTTGAACATCATTAGAATGATAATGTAAAATTGTCGCATTATCTCCACCACCAACTATCGAACCATAACTGGGACCGCTCTTTTTTGATGTGAAATAGGACTCGATGATCGATTGAAGTTCCCACTCTCCAATCCCTGAAAAACTCTTTCTCATACCCTCAATATGCGCTTTAGATGCGATAGAAGCTGCATTTTGCATTAATTTAATTTCTCCTTCTGATTTGATAACACGCATATCATCTAGAATTAATCTTGGATCTAAAATTTCAACATTCGAGTTTTGAGTAATATTGTCTAATGAATCATTGAGTCCAAGAATAGAATAAATATTGCTACAGGCGTTAATTTTCTCAGTAATTACGGTTTCCATATCATTTAGAGAATATGCTTCATCTATAGGACATTGAGAAGATGCACCTTCAACACCTACTCTTCGACCTTCCCAGATTTCCGCCTTAGTATCTCTTGGTCTTACGAAAATCGAGGTGACCCAAGAACCTGATTCTTGGTAAGCCATGAAAATAGCCTCAGGAGCATCCCATCCACATAGATATAGCATGTATGAACTCGCACGATATGGATAAGTAGTGTCATTAGAACGATAAGATACAGGGTTTGTAGGTATTAGAACGAGAGTCTTCTCAGGTAACTCTTTTAGAAATTTTTTCTGACGAATATTGTAATCTTCGAAGGAAAGTGGAAGACTATTCGTAGTTCCCATGACATGGTGGAAATGGGCATCTCTTATCTATTTGTGTAATGTTTCATTTTCCCTTAGACCATTTAGGTATCGATGAACTTTCTGAATCTTTTCTAAATCTATAGAATACTGACGATATTAAGAATAGAAATGAAACGAATAGAACAATGATTGGATATGGTAAAGGATTATCGGCATTAGGATTGATGAGTTTGACACTTACAGAAGAATACGCGCCATCGTCATCCATTACATCAAGTCGTAGTACCAATTCTTCGTCATCTATATTATCTTCTGGCCAAATTAATTCACGCTCACAACCCTCGAAGATAGCGATTGTGTTGATAGACCAAATACATCTAAGATTGTCTAAATCATTTATTGTATCATCGGAATTTGAACCGTCGATGATAATATTTGCCAAATTATCAAGTTTTATTTCTTCTCCATCTATTGCTTCAACACCGTTGATTAATAGTGATATGTCAGGTAATTTATTAGATATAGAAAAATTAAAATTTTCAGTTGAAGATAAGCCTCCCTGGTCCATAATTTCTAATTTAAGTGTATAATCTGCAGAATATTCTAAGCTTAATTCAAAAATTCCTTGATTGAAACCTTCATGGATTAGAATGTCGCTAGTTACTGAATTAGTACATGTCCAAATATAATACAATATATCTTCAGTCCAAATAGGGTCTTCAGATGAAGATGCATCAACAATCAGATAACCATTGTCTTCAAATTGATCAGAGGGGTCATCTAGTATAGAAATTAATGGTTTCAGATTATTTAATTTAAGTGACATACAAGAATATACATCATACTCATTTAATGAATTTTCAGACGGAATGAGAATAATTAGTTCATACCACCCGTCTGGTTGAGAGTTCATATCGAAGTGATGTGTGAAACTATTGTCTGCGGTGTATAGAGGTGTAACGATATTATCATCACTGTATGTTATCTCACCTGAACAGGTCTCAGCAAATGTAACATAACGATTCAAGTATATTTGGATTGTAGATGGTTGATTTCCATTAATGTTTTTTGCTTGTGCTTCAACAATCAAGTCACCATTTATCCAATCTAGATTGCTAGGACTTGAGATTAGCATCGAATGATTCGAATCAGAGTAATACATGTCATTTAATATAAAAAATGGCATACTACTTTCATAAATGATATTGTTTTCATATCCTACATAGATATTGAATTGACACGAACAAGAATAATAATCCATTGAACTCACAGAAACTTCCCAATCTAATGAGAAGTAATCTTGACCGATTTCAGTTAAATCGCCATCTCCTCCTGAATTCATATCGCCCCAGTTGAATTTAAATCCAGTTGAATTTTGAATATCCCATGATACAACTATATTTTCTTCAGAAGTAATAACTGTACCAGAAAGTATTTTCTCATCGTCTATTATTTCTCCAAATGAAAAATCAAAACCTATAGATACATCAATTTCTTCATCTTCTGCATAAACAGAATCTATTGGTAAAAATATAAAAAACATAGAGATTATACTCAATAGTACGACTCTCATGGACCTAGGGAATGACATTATAGTATTGAACCTCATCCATAAATGTATCATTATTCATCTATCTGAGATTTGCATTTGCCACAGCAATTCATCTAGCCATAATCCCAAAGTTCTACGGTTCACGAATTCATGACTAGCTTGAGCAGTAAGAACACATTCACATGCAGATGCAGCTAAAACGACGGCTGAAGACATAGGGAAATTATGACCTAATGCAGCAGCTAAGGCAGTTGCCGCAGCATCGTGTAGACCTATCTGCTGAGAAGGCGATGGGGCCGAACACGGAATGAATTCAATATTTCCATCTGCTTCATACAAAGTTACACCATCAACTCCTCCTAAAACTATCAATGATTCCCAATTATATGTTTTTATTAGACTGGATGCTGCATCTTTCGTACTTTCGAGCATTAATCTTCGTCTTAATAAATCCAAACCACGAATTTCGAAAAGGACAACTGTTGCACCACGACTACGCTCAAGACCAGTCAATTTAGGATCAACAATTGACGGTATAGAATTCTTCTTAGCACATTGTATTAATTTTTGAGCACCCGTATCTGTAAGTACTCCTTTATCATAATCAGAAATAACAAGTGCACAACTATCAGGTATTGAATTAAGAGTCTTCTCGACAAGACGATTGCTAACAGCTACATCAAGTTCATCTAGAGGTTCTCGATCAGCCTGGAGAAGTATTTGTGACTTTTCTAGCAGACTCTGCCTACTTCCGAAAAATCTTATTTTCGTTAGTGTTTGGCGATTAGAAACTGTTTCTATTCCATCTATTGACAAACCATCTGAAAGGAACTGATTTTTGATAATTTCACCCTCTCTATCATCGCCAACACAGGAAAAAAATGAAACATTCAGCCCTAAAGAACCCAAACCTCGGGCAATATGTGCTGCAGCACCGGGAGATTCTTCAGAGTGTTGAATTTTTAGAACAGGAACAGGGGCTGTAGAAATCAGTCTGTTAGAATAACCATGATGATATCTATCAAGCATAATATCTCCTATTAGAGTCACTTTAGATGATTCCATTTTATCTAAAAGTCTTCTCAAATCCTTTAATATTTTTACCCTCTGCCTTTGCCCCTCTTCCATGTTATCGTATCTCCGAGTATCATCACATGAATGATATTTTGCAACCGTCGACATGAAAACATGAACCCCTTCGTACATTCATGGAACCACACAATGACGGTTGGTTATATTCCGGTTCCGCTTGCGAAAGACTATCAAATAAATCTGCTATTGGTAGAAGAATGGGTGATAAACTACTATTATCATCTGCAGAAGTAATTTTTTGTCATAACCATAGACACTTAGATTGGCCATATGATAATTGGTTCAAAGATGAAATTATAAAAAACCCTGATTTAATCAATGAATCAATAATTATTGAGGCATTGAGAGTACCTGGAAATAAATTAAAGTTGATACAAATATTAGGAGAAGAAGAAAATATATTATTCAGTGAGGGGACTTGGGGGTTAAGATGGAGTTCGAATAATCACCCAAGGAATGATGAACCTGAATCTGAAGTTAGGTGGTTTCATTCATCAGACTTAATAGAAAGAGAAAAACTACTTTTATGGGCAGAAAATGTGAATATGAAAGGAAGAAAAGCAGAAGTATTGATTGTAGATAATGAACAGGCAGTAGTTACATACAATATAACATCAGAGAATCCTCGGGGAAACTTATTACCACCATCAAAGAATGTCATAGATAGTATTTCTAATTACAAGAGGAGTGTTGTCGATAATGGGAGAATATTTCTTGACTATAACAATGAATGGCCTTGTGAGCAAATTGGAATAGATTATGGTAAAGGAAGAATAATTGATGAAGTCTCTGAACATTTTATCACACAGGATGTGAGTAAATGGTCATTAGAAGTAAGAGTATTTGCAAATCTTCTAGAAAGGGGCTTACATCCAAGGCCCGGATTTAAGTATGGTACACAATGGAGGTGTTATGACCAAAAAATAGGTACTGATCACGCACCATGGTTAATAGTCAATCCTTCAACTTCTAAAGTAGATTGGGAAAGCGCTTGTTTAGCATCTAGATTAGCCTCAGGAGTCAATAAAATCTGGCTACAACCACTAGAAATTAATTCCAAATGGTATTATTTGGGAATTGTAAGACCACCAGCTAATTCTAGATGGACAAATCCGGTTAAGAAATAAATTATAATTATTCTTCTGATTTATCTGAATTAGATAACTCCTGTTTGGGGCTACCTCCAGTAAATATTGATACTGCCATTAATATACTTACCAATAATAATCCATTACCGGGTTCGGATAGCCAAGAAAGTGCAGAATTACTAGTGAATGAAGACTCTGCCTCAAGAGTTATTGGAATTCTTAGTTCAATGCCAAAATTATCTACGAATACAAGTTCGCCTTTAGCAATCATACCTGGGACAAGAAGTCCATCAGGATTAATTAGAATAATGATTTCATCATTGGGACTAATAGCTCCAGTATTTTCAATCTCAGCTACACGAGATGCTGCGCCTTGAATATCAAAGTCATAATATCTTGAGTCATCTCCTTCATATTCAGGAGATAGAAAAATTTTGCTATCTTCATTGTATTCTACAGTGGAATAAAATTCTTTAGAAATTATCCGATGCCCTACTTTATGCCATTTCAAATCAATCTCTCTGAAATTATAGTCATCACAACCTATCTTACCAATTAGATCACCTGTATGTGGAAAACTATCATCAACATCTATAATAGGTACTTGAGAAATACCAACTGGTAAATGAGGGATAGTCTTATTGATATAATTTCCACTATGTGACCTGACATCAATAGAAAGATGACAGGTCGTATCTGTATAAACATCTACGAAAAGAGTCTCGCCTTCCAATAACTCAGTAGGAGATCGAGGAGGCAATACGTCAAAAGATTCGACATCCATTATTGGATTAATAGATACTAACAATTCAGTGTCATTCGTAGAAAAAACTGATGCATACCAACTTACAATTCTACCTCTATTATCAAATATTCTCATACCATCTGAACTATTCAAATTGCCAAATTTATCCCCATCAGTAAAAGTGTCGGAATAACTGCCACTGTCTTTATTTCTAACTAAAGCATCATCGCCATCTGCCTCAATTATCTTTAACCAAGCATTATTGGCGTCAGTGTTAACTAAATTACTATTAGAGTCGCCATTGTTAGTGTCTTGCTTTTCGACTAAAATACCAAAACCTGGGAGTGATGAGTCAAAACCAAAATCCCCCCTATTAGTAATTCTAATGAATTCACCCGGAGCAATCTCAATCGATAAAGAATAACCTCCGTCGGAAATAGGATTGAGATAAAAATCACCACCTACGTTAGGGTCTACAGTTATTGATCTATTAATACCGATTAGTTCAAGAGTTGAGGAAGAAGGTAGAGCAGGAGACGCACCATTACCATTCCAATTACCGCTAGCCATTATGCCCCAATCTCCAATTCCATTCCAATTATTTGTCGGAAGAGAACTATGAACATCATACAAATCATATGCACCCATTTGATGAAGCATCTCGTGAACTATCGTACCCATCCCAGATTTAGTAGATGCTATAGTATAGTGATTGATTGACCACTTGCCTACATTAACAGGTTCATCCAAACCCGACATATGACTCCATATAGAGCTTGAACCACCACCAATTTCCTGAGGATTAGCAGAATGAAGTATCAGAAGACGGTCTATTACACCGTTACCATCAATATCCCATGGTGACAAATCTTTACCAGCTAGCATATCTTTAACAACGGTTTCAACTAACTGAGACACACCAATTCCACCATTACCCGAATCTCTTTCTGTTTCTCCATCTTCTCCCCAAAAATTAATTTCATTTTCAGTAATCCAAGTCTCAGCAAGTATTGTTACATTCAGTACTGAATTTCCTGCGCTGATTTGATCTATATATGTACTAGCAGAATTTTGACCGTTAAGAATTGTATCAGCCTTTATACGATTGAAGTCATCATCTTGGAAAGAAACAGGTATAACTAACCAATTCTCTAAACTTTGAACCCCCACTAATATTTCAACCTCTACATCTTGTTCAGGAATTTGTTCATCTAACCATTCATCAATAACATCTGAGTTGATATGAGCAAATAAACCAATCATTACGATAACGACGGAAATAACTGTTCGCGCCGTATTCATATTAACCTCTAAACAAAACTATGATTTTAATACGTTGTGAAAATGTACAAAAATCATTCATATATTGGTGCCATTCGGGACAAAAAATCAGAAATAAATGCGGTTGAAAAGGCAATGAATACCCTTAGACCTTCATAGGTTGCAGGAAGAGTAAGAAATAGAATTGAAGACGAAATTAAAAGAACTCTAATTCTTATTCTAGACTCTTTACCCTCAACAATACCAAAAATTCGAGATAATGAAAGTACCACAAATGTCGAAATTCCAATAACAAATATCCATGAAATTCCGATTCCTAGATGTATGATAGATACTACGTCAAACTTAGCAACAACTCCATCAATAGTCCCACTCTGGCTGAAAAAATTAACACAAAAAGGGAGAGCGAGGAACCAAATTATGAACATTAAAAGAGGTATTAATAAACCGCTAGTGAATAAAATAATGGAAAGCCATTTTTGTTCCCTAGGATATAATCCTGATGATGCGAAATTTCTTAATTTAATACTTGATATAGGAGAAACTATACTTACAGAAAAAATTAGTAAAATAGCCCATTTCGTATTTATCCAGTCATAAGGGCTGTAAATAGACAATTCTACTAATTCAGTATCAATTTCGATATTCTCCAACCAGTATTGGATTAATTTATCAATATGAAAAGAAAGAAAAAATGATATGAAAATGATTCCTAAAACACTGATCCTAATAATATTATAAAATTCAGAAAAATGTTCTGAAACTGGCATTAAACTTCTCTTAGAAGATATCATCTCAAAGTAAATCCTTAACTTTAGGCTTAGCCCTAGCAGCTAGAATGGTCCTGTAGACCCCATAAGCAAACCACGCACTGAACAAGAATGTTGATCCAATTACGAAGCTAGTAAGGTCTGTGACATTTTGGGCTTCTGGGTCGAGAAGAGCTCTTGGAGGGAACTCTAGGGTAGAACCTTCTGCTAACCATCTAACGGCTATTACGAACGATATGACAGATACTGCAGCCTGCCTCAGGGCCTGCGGATAAGCTAATTCTAGAGCTAAATGCTCAGGTCCTTCATCATATCTTCTTTCAAGAACTTCTCTTTGTACAACTGCGCCCACTATCAATGCAGTCAAGCTGAACCAATAGAATAGATTGCCTTGTTCATATATTTGCTTTGCAATAGCCTCCTGTCTCTTTTCTTCTTTCTGTGCATCAGTTTCTTCAAGAAGGAATAGAGAATCATAATCACCAACTGAAATCGTTCTCGTCGATAAGGTAGCATCGCTTTCATCATTACTAATAGTCCCAGGTGGACTAATTGAGAATGCTAGGAGATTCCAATAATCTTCAGTATCAGGAACTCCTGCTCCATCCACTGAATTCCCTGCTAGCCAGAAATTTACATCTCCACTGTCATCAGATGGTGCTGTCCAAGTCACTACCCATACACCATCAGAATCTGTATCACTATGAGATATATCACCATCACTATCTGCTGCTATACGAATATCCTCGTCTTCACTCCATGTAAATGTACCAATTGATCCAGATGAAAGTAAAAATCCTGCTTTAGAATTGCCATCTCCGCCAGAGAGAGTTAGAGAATCTGCAACTCTTATGGTCAACTGGTAATTTTCTCCTAATTCATACATTATAGGGACGCTACTAATCATGACAACAGCCCTCTCAGAGGTAGCGCCATTGTTATGACAAGTACAACCATATTTTACAGTCAAATCACCATCTTGGTTTAGATATGGCGGGCCACCACTATTTCCTAAAGCGGGAATTGCGGCCATACCAATTATCAACAAAACGACAAGAGCTTTTGAGTTGAAGGATGCCATAATGTCCACCTATGTTTATTCGAGTGTTGACTACCACATAACCGTTGCTTGTCCGAGTCCTTTGGAGAATCCAAATCATAAGTCTTTGATTGCAGTGTTTAATTCATTCATCATTTTCTTACCATCACCGAAAAGCATCATTGTTTTGTCTTCATAGAACAAGTCATTATCAACACCTGCATATCCGACAGATAGACTTCTCTTGATAATTACCACTGTTCGAGCCTTGTCTGCATCGATTATGGGCATACCCGCAAGTGGACCTTCGCCACTTCTTGCTGCTGGATTACACGTATCGTTTGCACCAATAACAACAGCCATATCACATTCAGAGAATTCAGAATTAATTTCATCCATCTCAATTAATTGTTCATATGGAACGTTCGCTTCAGCCAATAATACATTCATGTGACCAGGCATACGTCCGGCTACTGGATGAATTGCATACTTAACTTCAGTATCAAATTTTTCTTCTAAAAGATCTGCGAACTCCTTAACTTGATGCTGGCATTGACTGACTGCCATACCGTATCCTGGAACAATAATTATTTTTTGAGCACCATCAACCATCATTGCAACTTCTTCGGCATCGGAACCAA
>CABXQY010000013.1 GCA_902514485.1 uncultured Candidatus Poseidoniales archaeon | reverse complement strand
AATGCATGTATTGAATTATCTTTGAATAATGCAACTTGGTATGATCTTTCATCAACCGGAACCACCTCAACAACAACTGTTTGTGAAGATCGTAGTGGTGCAATACCCGGTTATCCATCATATGATGGTGTTTTTGGTGACCAGAGCGGTAGTATTAGAACAGTTGATTATAGTATACCAACCGCTTATCTGAATCAACCTAACGTAAATATCAGATTTGTTGTAGATACAGATGGCTTCACTAATTATGGTGGTTCTGTCGATGAAAAAGAAGGTTTCTCACTTGCAGACATAAGGGTAATCGATGATTCAGGGACTATATTATTCAGAGATGATATGGAGAATCCGTCTACTATGACGCATTACAGTCTGAATCAAGGGTATGATGATTGGGCTTACTATACCTGGAATTTTGGTGCAATGGAAGAATTATTCAATTTTGAAGATTCTACTGCGTCAGATCCAACTACTAACAATGCTCCTGGTTGGACGAAAGGGTCTGGCTGGGGATATGGTCAACTAGGCTCTTCTGCAGGTCCTTCCGATGCCCCTTCATTCCCTTATGTATATGGTACAAACCTTAATGGTAATTATGGGAATAATGCTAATTCTTTCCTCACTTCACCCACATATGAAATACCTAATGATGGATTAGCTTATCTGACATTTGACAAGTGGGTATGTACTGAATCATATTGGGATTCAGTAGGTCTTATGATAAAAGTAAATAACGGCGCTTGGGATTACTTTGACCCTCAAATAGCAAGTTGGTACGATGGTTCACCTGGTTATTCAGGTAACGCTATGTATGGTGAAGATGTATGGATGAATGGCGATTGTGGACAGAGTGATTTCGAGAATCGAATTGCTCCTCTTTCCGCCTATGCTGGAGATACACTTCGATTCAGATTCCACATATGGACCGATTCTAGTGTCCAGTATCAAGGTGGATACGTTGATAATTTTGGTATTCTAATTTCAAACTATGGTGAAGGCGGCTATTGGTTGAGTCCTTCAATTAATATGGGGGACATTGATCAATTCAATTATGGTTGGGTAGATATTGATGCAACAATACCTGAAAATACTTCAATAACAGGATCTTTGTTAGATATCTCGGATGATTCAGTAATTCCAGGTTACGATAACATAACATTCCCCTTCTCTCTAGCCGGAGTAAATTCTGAAGAACACTCACAAGTCAGACTGAAAGTAATTATGGATACTAGCGATGAGGAAGCAACCTCTCAACTAAAGAAAGTTAGTATAGGTGGTAAAAGATACTTATCTGCAGCAAGTTTTGATTACAATGGTTGGGAATTTAGCCCAAGTGTAGAAGTAATCGATGACCTGTTGAATGCAACAAGTATTGCAGGAACTATTACTTCAGACTATATCCACTCTTCAAGGCCGGTCAAAAGTATCACATTAACAGGTAACTTTTCGTCTGGTTTGATGATCAATGCATTGACCTCTACAGGTGCAAGCCTAGGTCAAACCTCTCAAGGTTCTATAGGATTTTCCATTCCTCAAAATGGTTTCGCACTTTCAATATCCCTTCCCACAAATGGGTGGATTGATAGAATGGTCATCACTGCTAATTTCGCCGAACCTGCAGTTAATCCATCTATAGATGTGATTAATGACGGTTCTTCAGAATGGTCCTTCCCAATTGGTTCAGATTACGGTCACTATGGATGGCAATCATTGATCTCTGATGGTAATGATGACTCATGGGCGACAAGTGCGGTTGTTGAGTTAGATGGAAGCTCATCTAGTTCAGTCATGGTAAGATTGCCTTCTTTAGCAGCGGTAAATAATGGTATGATATCCATAGCACCAGGTTCTTCTGGTAACTTCCAATCTCCAGTTACTTTGACTGTCGGTTCATCCAGCCAAACAGGTAGTTCTGGCAGTGATGTATTCAATTGTATCCTAGATTCCAGTCAGTTAGCCGGAATCAATTATTTATCAACCTCTCATACTGATTCTGATACAGGAAGAGAATGGCGCGATGTTTCTCTAATTCTTGATTCTACGACACCTCAGACAGTATCTATATCAAGTGTTGGAATTGGTTATTTAATATTTGAAAATGTATCTGGTTTAGGTCCATCGATATCGGCATATCACAATTCTATGACCCAAGATGACCCTCCACCTACTCAAGTTTCAATTCCAGTAAATATTACAGCAGAAAAGGGTTCTGTTTCTATAGATGGAGACTTAAAGTTTGATTACATCGTTACAAATAGAGATTTCCAAGTCCCTAACACACTATATCCCGATGGTGACTTAGTCGAAATTACTACTAAACATCATCATTTATATGACAACTCAAATTTAGAAACAATATCTCTTCGAGGTATAGCATCTGATGGTGAGGTTCTGATGTTTGAGGCAGTTAATGGTGCAGACGGTCTTTGGGGGCAAGGATCTGATCCAGTAACATTTACTCAACAGTCTGGTTCATCAGTAGCTCCTATGGATTCTTCAACCTCATTAGAAATAATTACTCATAATGACGGATATGATGATGTCGTAGTCCACTGGATGTTTGATGTAAGTTGGATGTGGGATGATGTGGGTTCAATCCGATGGGTTTCACAGGCATTCGACTCATCAGGTGAAACTGTCTGGCCAGCTGTATCTCATAGTGGTGAATCAGGTAAAAATGCAGTAGAAAATGATCTCATCATTGACTCCTTTGAAGTCAGAGACCAATATGGTAGGCTACTATCTAATCAATATTCATCCTTTTACCCATATGCAATGATGGATGCTAGTGAATTGAATATTACTGGTACTGTAAAATTCCAAGACTCTATTGCGGTCAGACCTTTAGGAATTCATTACACTGTAGGTCTCAATATATCTGGTTTAAGTTACCTATTGACATCTGGAGATGAGGGTTATCATGGTTTAGTTAATGCTCCAAGCGGTCTATCCAATGTTTACTTATCTCCTATGATGAATACAGTAGGTCCAACTGGATACTCTTTGGGAGCCCAAGATGTCACAGGAACACCTCCATTAGTCAATGTTGTAATTGATCATGAACCTCCTGTTGCTGGTCCGTTAGAAGTTAATACTCCATCTGGATTAAAAGCCGCTCATGGGAAAGTTTGGGACCCAACAGTTCCTCTTTCTTTGTTTGTCACAGTAGACGAATCAGAGGCTAGAGGTGAAATATTAACTCTTAACTATTGGCGGGGTTCAGTCGATGATACGAATGATGACGGTATCGCAGATGAAGATGAATATCTATCAGTATTCCAGCCCTTAACTCCTGGTATGACTGGTCAACAACAAGTTAATTTCATTGGAATAGATGTCTCTCAGCAGTTATTTAATTCTCCAGTACATATGTATCTAGAAGGTACAGACTGGGCAGGACTAAGTTACCAAGATGGAGGTACAGGCGGAGGTCCGGGTGCATCTAATGCCTGGGCAACAGTTGTTGTAGCAACAGATGAACCTACAAGTATCAAATCTGCAGGCTATTCTCTCGATAGAGATTTAGGTTTCCTACTCCCGGGTAAGCAACATACATTTACTATGCAAATTGAAGAAGCCAATGGTCTCAATACATTAGATAACATTACAGTCATGCTCTGTGGCGATGGCATAAGCGAATTGGGTAAAATGAGTTACGACCCCTCAAGAGGTACGTTGTGGTCGGATGACTCTAGTTTAGTGACTCCAATTTCAGTTCAGACCATCCAAACTTCATCAGACATTACTCAACTTTCGATGATGTTTGAAATCTCATGGGACTATCCATGGGAAGATGGGCAAAATTCATGTAAGCCTAGTGTTTCAATAGTTGATGACTTTGCTACAGTTGCATATCAGAATAATATTGGTGAACTATCTTGGTATCTTGATAATAGGTATGTGGCTATACCCGAAGAAATAGAGGACTTAACTCCCCCCTCATCTTCTCCTACTGGAACTTCTGTTTATTTGGGTAAAGGCGATGAATTTAGAATTTCAGGGCATGTTTATTACTCAGGTTCTGGAATTGTAGCCTTTGATATTCCTGATGATATGGAAGTTGAATATACAGTTATTTATGGCACACAAGCTATTCAGGTTTCAACAGATGTTAACGATGACGGTAGTTTCGATACTTCGATGATATTACCATCTCGAGTTCCACTGAATCCTACTATGTCTGTAGAAACAGAAGTGATAAATTTACCAGGATTAGGTGTTTCAGATATTAACTCGGATGCTACTGTAACTGTTGACAGTAAATCTCCTACCGTTTTGTTCGATCAATCTACATATCCTGATTCCTCTTTAGTACTTTTAGAATCAGATTTAATCAATGATGTTCTTGTAACTGTAACGATGGTCGATGAAATAGGTATGAACGAAGGGCCACTAGATGTAGCATGGGTGGTCCTGAGATCTGGTGTCGCCGTCGCAGGCTCAGAAAATACCGGGCAATTAATAATGATAGAAGATGGTGAATCAAGAGATATTTATCAAAGTAAAATAGATTTCACACCATTAAATGGCATGGCAATAGAACAAGGAGATCAAATTGCATTTTGGGTCACTTCAACAGATAGGGCTGGTAATACTGTCACAGGTCTTGGTAGCGAATCAGCACCAAGATTACCTACTTTAAGGATAATGGAATTCAACCCCGAGTATAATCGAGCAGTGATTAATCCTACTCCTACCCCTATGCTTGGAGATCTTCTAACTATCCAAACATTCTGGCAAAATGATGGTAAGAGAGAGGGTACAATTACAGTTGGTCTTTATGAGTTAAAACCGGAGACTAATACATGGAGTCCTGCTCAATCTACCTTACAAGATGGAGATACAGTGATAACTCTCGATGCACAATCATCCAGTGTATTAGCGACATTCAAATGGGAGTCCTATGAAGCGGGTCAACCCTTGCTAGTACTGGTTGTTGAAGATCCTGAAACGGGTGAACCTGACTTTGAAAATATCAATGGTCGAAATATAGATATAACCGGTATTAATGTTCAACCATTACCTATTGAAGAAGAATCTTCTGCTACTTTGTACATAGTTTTAGGAATTTCTGTAATTGCAGTGGCATTAGTTGCAATCATAGTAATGAGAAGTCGTGGTGATGATGAATATTATTATGATGATGATGAAGAATATTATGAGGAAGATAAAGGAGATTGGGAATACGAAGAAGAAGATGACAATTGATAGTGTAGGTAAATATTAGTCGGGGGAAATCAAACCCTCATCTAATAGCCTCCTGTCATAATTATCTACCACTTGTCTTTATAGGCTATTTAGCAGCGATGCATACTTTGAGGAAGTAATTCCTTGGATGGGATTGGGATGAGTAACAGTAGCGAAGCGATTACAGTTGAAGAACTAAAACATGAAGTAGAAGACCTGAAAGTATTGGTAAATACTCTTCTTACCGTGATTATGGAAGAGGCCGACGGTGTCCAATCAGGAGCGGCACCTACGATTCCTAATCAGCCGCGACGTGGATATTGCATGTAATTAATATTCAACGGGCTCAGGATCTACTGCACTCCACATATAACAGCAAGCAACTGTTCGCCATGGTATCCATTTTTCAGATATTTTGTATATCTCTTTATTACTCAATTTTTCTCCAGAATTATACACTTTCTCAATCCCACGAATCATTCCTATATCTCCTATTGGGAATACATTTGGTCTTAGTAGTGTGAATATTAGAATCATTTCTGCTGTCCATCTCCCCACTCCTCTTAGCTGAATTAATTTCTCAATCAATTCCTCGTCTTCCATTTCTTCCCATTGATATTTTGAATAAGTATCCCAAGATTCAGCAATTCCTACCACATATTCTGCCTTTCTTTGCGATAATCCACATTTCCTAAGGTCTTCAAGTTCTTCTGATAATATATTCTCTGGATTTATTTCTCCAACTTTCTCTGTTAGTCTGGACCATACAGTCGAAGCGGCTTTAACTGATATTTGTTGACCAATTATTGATCTAATTAATGTATAGAATAAATCTCCTCTTGAAACTAACTCTAAGTTTTCATATTTCTTAATTAATTCAGAGAGTCTCTTGTCTTTCCTAGAGAGTTCTTTCTTGGCTTTGTTCCAGTATTCTGGTTTATCGCCTAATTGTACCATGGCTATGGCTAAGACCTCATAGTTCAAGACAACTACCATTCTCCCATTAATCATGAGTTTAGAGAAAGTTATATTCGGTGGTGCAATAATTTCAACCGTTTTATTTATTATTCTAAGTACTACTGGGAATACTGAATTAATCGAGAATGATTCTTGGTTAATTGAGGAAACATGCCTTGGTAGCCATTCTAGTGGCATAAGTCACACTCATAGTAGTTTATCCATATTTATCGATGGTAGCGAAGTCTTGCTTTCTGCAAATATTGGTATACAAGATTCAGAATGTCCTGAGGGTATGAGGGGTATACATACTCATGATGATTCGGGAACATTACACATTGAAACACCGAATCAAATTGATGCTCCGATTGGTGCTTTCTTCAATATCTGGGGTGAAATATTTAATTCCGAACGAATTCTAGATAATACTGCTAATTCGGACTATGAGATTGAAATGCGTGTCAATGGTGAAATCAATGAAGAGTATGAAAATTACATCATGTTAGATGGAGATAATATCGAAATCTATTACAAACAAAGATAACTATCCTTTGATAACTGCGAATGGTTTCATTCTTGCCACGGGTCTTGCTAATCCCGCTTCACTTGTCAATCGGATAACTTCGTCAACATTTTTGTATGCATCTGGTGCTTCTTCTGAAAGTACGTTTGGTGTTTTTGTGTGTACATTAATTCCTGCTTCTTCAAGAGATTTTCTTAATTTATCTGAATCAATTTGTTCTCTTGCCGCAGTCCTTGATAATCTTCTCCCAGCACCATGGCAAGAAGAAGAAAAAGCATCATTCCCTCCCTTCTTTGGACCTGCTAATATCCAAGACGCCGTCCCCATATCTCCAGGGACTAGGACTGGTTGACCAATACCTGAGAATTTTGAGGCTAGTTCAGGATGATCTCCGCCTAGTGCTCTTGTCGCCCCCTTTCTATGAACACAACATCTGCATGATACTCCATGTACCTTATGATCCTCAATTTTAGCAATGTTATGGCTTACATCATAAATAACTTCTAAATCGCTATCTACTCCTATTTGCTCTCTCAATATATTTCTTAATCGTTGGGTTAAAGCAGAACGGTTTGCAAATGCAAAGTTACCTGCTGCCGACATTGCATCAAAATATTCTTGCCCTTCTTTACTAAATATTGGTGCTGCTGCTAGTTGTCTGTCAGGAATTGTCATATCCCACTTACGGGCATACCAAGAATTATCTATTTTCGAATAGTTTTGTTCAATACTTGAAACATGATCTGAGCAAACTTGATGCCCCAACCCTCTAGATCCTGTATGAATCATTGCTGTCACTTGTCCTTTGCGTATGCCAAAAGCCTTTGCTGCCTTCTCATCAACTACAGAATCTACAACCTGTAACTCTAGGAAATGATTACCTGAACCAAGCGTCCCTAATGATTTACTCCCTCTCTTTTTTGCTCTTTCTCCAAGATTTCTCTCATTGGTTTCTAATCTCCCGTTAGATTCTATGGATGCTAAATCTCTTGATTCTCCCCATCCCATCTCAATAGCAGCATTAGCTCCTTCTGATAGAATATAATCTATTTCTGTTGAATCAATTATTACGCCACCTTTACCCGTAGCTCCTGCTGGAATTGAATTAGCAAGTTTCTGAGCTAAGATTTTCGCATTAATGTCTTTAAAACTAATATCTAATGCACATAATCTAACTCCACAATTAATATCAAATCCAACACCGCCTGGTGAGATAGCTCCTCCTTGGTTTCCAGCATTGGTATCAGTAGCTACTACTCCTCCAATTGGAAATCCATATCCAAAATGCCAATCTGCCATAGCCCATGCATTTCCCACAATTCCGTCTAATGATGCGGTGTTTACCAGTTGATTAGGTGAACGGTCATCTGCATGCTCACCTAAGTGTTCCGAGTCAGCAACTAATATTGCGTCTGTTTTCATTGAACCATGTTTTTTAATACGGATTCTTCCAGGTCCATCAGGTTGAAGATGTTCTCTCCATACTGTCGACATAGTTCTGCGTATTAACCCATACATTTCAACAAGTCGGACAGGACTTACAACAATCGCATTCAAGATAGTTTAACTATTCCGAGACATGCAAGGTCGTGGATGAGATGACATTTGGAGAGGTTCATATTCCATTTTGGGATGACTCTGGTCATCATCGGAAAAATTGTTCTGTTACAGGATTGTACTTTTGGACAAGAGACGAATCTAGAACAACTTCAGGGGACACAAATGAAGATCCATATACTTTCATTGGAAGCCCTATAATTGATGGTTTTTCCATGAGAGGTAAAGATTTGAAAGACGCAATGCGTAATTCTTTCCTCAATTATTTTTCGTCTAATAATCACACTGTGGTAAAGCCCTACCCTGTGATTGCAAGATGGAGAGATGATATTCATCTTACAATAGCAAGTATAGCTGACTTTCAGCCTCATGTTACCAGTGGTCAAGTACCTCCACCCGCAAATCCATTATGTATTTCTCAGCCCTGTATTAGACTCACAGATGTTGCAGCAGTGGGGCGTTCGGGGAGGCATTTAACTACGTTTGAGATGATGGCCCACCACGCGTTCAATAGACCTAATGATGGTGACATTATCTATTGGATAGATCAATGTGTACGTTTTTGTGACGATATGTTGGTTAATACATTTGGAATTAATCCCTCAGAAATAACCTATGTTGAGAATCCATGGTCAGGCGGTGGAAATGCTGGGCCCGCTCTTGAAGTAATTGTCGGAGGTCTAGAACTGGCCACTCTAGTATTCATGAATCTAGAAGAACATGAACATGGAGATATTGAAATTAAGGGTTTAAAATATCGTGAAATGGACCTGCAAATAATCGACACAGGTTACGGTCTAGAACGATTCTGTTGGGCTGCGGCGGGTACTCCGACTATCTATGAGGCGATTTATCCTGAATCAGTTTCTTGGCTTAAAGAAACTATAGGATTTGAATCAATGGTTAATGACCTAGGACTAGAAGTAGATACATCCGCATTATTGTCGGAACTATCTCGGTTAGCTGGGATATTAAATATCGATGTTGGAACAGATGTCGAATCACTTTATACAAAATTAATTGAAAGGTTAGATGACTTGAATATCAAAATATCAGTTTTGGAGTTAAAACGACTGACTGAACCTCTTTCTTCAATATATGCAATACCTGATCATATGCATGCATTATGTAATATGTTAGGTGATGGACTAATTCCTAGTAATGCTAAAGCAGGATATTTAGCCCGAATGCTTGCCAGAAGAGTTTGTCGCATGAAGTCTGATTTGAATATTGATATCACTCTCTTAGAATTAGGTAAACATCATATGGACACTCATTTAGATATGTCTAACTTCATGCAAACTGAGCAAGGAATTTTACAGTTGTTAGATTTAGAAGAACAGCGCTATCATGAAATGTTAAGGAAAGGCGAGTCAGCAGTAAAAACTGCATTCCAAGGAATTCCTAAAGAGGCTTTAGAAGTACCCGATGAAATATTGTTTAGATTATCTGAAGAGAGAGGAATAACTCCAGACATGGCGATTTCAATATCTCATAAATTAGGTTGGAATAAACTATCTGTGAGAGTAGGTTTTTCTGCTGATATGGCAGATAGGAATGCCAAATTGACAAAAGACGCCGCCAAGGTTAAAGAGAAAATTCAAATTCTCCCAAAAGGTTTAGAGAAAACATCTCAGGATTATTATTTAGATACTAATATCACTGACTTTTCTGCTAATGTAATTTACTGTGAAAAAATATCTGAATCTAATCTCTCATCTCTATCGTTTTCAAATGAAGTTGAAGAAAAACCTACTCACGTAGTAGTCTTGGACCGAACTTTATTTTATCCTGAGGGTGGAGGTCAATTAGGTGACCAAGGCACATTCTTCATAAATTCTGATAAATTAATAAAAGTTTTAGATACAAAAATAGAGGATGGAGTAATAATTCATTTTACTGATGGTGAATTAAGTATAGGCATAATCAAAGCAGAGGTCAATAGAATTCGTCGAATACAATTGATGGATCATCATACTGCTGTTCATATTGTAGGTGGTGCTGCTAGAGAAATTTTAGGCCCTCACATCCGTCAAGCAGGATCTAATAAAGGAGAGAAATATGCTCGTATTGACTTAACCCATCATTCAAGAATGTCTAGGGATTTACTTGATATTATAGAAGATAAAGCGAATGAAATCGTTCAATCTAACCCCGATATTGAGAAAATAATAATGAGTAGAGCTGATGCTGATGCTAAATTCGGTTTTGATATATATCAGGGTGGTCCTCCTAAACATGATATAATTCGTGTAATTAAGATTGGTGCTTTCGATACACAGGCTTGTGGAGGAACTCATCATGATGAAGCAGGAAAAGTCGGTGAATTAAGGATAGTCCGGTCCAGTCAAGTCCAAGACGGGGTGGAGCGTCTGCAAATCGTGGCAGGGGATACGGCACGCGAACACGCAAGGCATCAAGAGCGCATACTTAGTGAAGCATCAGAGATACTAGGGGTGCAATCTGATGACCTCCCTAAAGCAGTTCAGAAATTCTTTGAAGAATGGAAATCTCAACAAAAAAAGATTTCTAATTTGGAAGCAGAAATTATTAGGTTGAGGACAAGTGGTGGCGGTGATGAAGCCATTATGAGAGATGGAATTAGATATGTAGTCATGGAGTCTAATGGTGATTCAAAACAGCTAATGAAAATGCTCTCTGAACTAACTAGGGATAAATCTAAACCAACATTAGCAATTATAGGAAGTCGTGACGGAGGTGGTAAGATAATTGTCGCTACTACTGAAGATACCAAGGCTTCGGAGAATTATAATTCAGTTGAAATATTAAATTCTATAGCATCTCATATCAACGGTGGAGGTGGCGGTAGACCAACCTTTGCTCAAGGAGGAGGTTCCAATCCCGATGGAATCCCTGATGCACTTAATGCTGCTAGAAAAATACTGGATATTTGACCATCTATCCGTTTGGTTCATGACAGTTTACACCTCCGCATAGTCATGGTAGAGCAAGTTGAGGTCTCGAGAAGAGCCTCCTCCATAGAATATGCAATTAGAGATGTAGTAGTTCCTGCCATAGAATTAGAAAAGCAAGGACATAAAATTATTAGATTAAATATTGGAGATCCGTTGGCGTATGATGGATTACCTACACCTAAGCATATGATAGACGGATATAAAGAGGCTTTAGAAAGACAGGATAATGGATACGGTCCCTCTTATGGACTAGATGAATTACGAAATGCGATTTCACTTTCTGAATCTTCTAAAGGCTGGGCATGCAGTCAGAAAGATGTTTATGTGACTCATGGTGTGACCGAGGCCTTACAGATTATCTTTGCAGCATTTCTTCAGGAAAATGATACGGTATTAGCACCCGGGCCTCATTATCCCCCATACATGGCCTATCCGCAGATGTATGGTGCGAAAACTATAGAATACAGGCTAGACTCATTAGATAATTGGAAGATCGATTTAGATGATATTAGACTGAAAATGAATGATTCAGTGAAACTGTTAGTCTTGATAAATCCTAATAATCCTACTGGAAACATTGCCACTAAGTCTGAGATAGAGGGGCTGATTTCTATTGCTCAGGAGTGGCCGAATTGTACGATTATTGCTGACGAAATTTATGATGGTTTAGACTTCAATAATTCCTTTGTATCCGTCGCATCTCTGTCTAAGAAAGTTCCAGTAATATCACTTAATGGAGTTTCTAAAGTATATTTTGCACCAGGTTGGAGAATTGGGTATATGGCTTGGCACGACCCCGAAAATAGATTGACTTTAGTCAGAGATGGTGTTGAAAGGATATTGCGAAGTCGTCTATGTGCTTCGACTCCAGCTCAATATGGTTATCTCGAAGGACTTCAAAATTCTCATGAATGGCTTAAGTCTCATCGAAAGTTGACAGAGAAAAGAATGAATTATTGTTTGAAAAGGATTGAAGAAATAGATGGTATTTCCTGTGAAAGCCCAAGTGGTGCGTTTTATTTGTTTGTTAGGCTGACAAATCCTGAGCATTATAAAAATGATAAAAAATGGGTCTTAGATTTATTGCATAAAGAACATGTCTTAGTAGTTCATGGTTCAGGTTTTTCTCCAGAGTTTGGTTCGGGTCATTTCAGGATGGTTTGCCTGCCTCCTATCTCAGTACTGGAAGAAGCATTCTTTAGAATTGAAAGGTTCCTAAGTAGTTGATATGATGCGTTTTTTTAATTTCTCAAAAGAGGGCAATATAAATTTTTTAGATAGAATCAAGAAAAGATGGGTTATACATTCTAATGGTTTAATCGTAGACTCTCAAAGAAATAATAACTTAGTTTGGAAAATAGGTATTAATTCATTCGAAAACTTCTTTTCAGGTCTTGAAAAAAGGAGTGGTCAAAGCTTAGGGCGTCGTTTAGCTCATTCTTCTTCAGAATCTGAAGAATGGCTGATTTTAGATTCTAATATCAAACTTTCATCCAGTCGTAATTTGAAAAGATGGAATAAAGCAAGTAATGACTGGCAAGATAGAGGACTTGGTTCCTTTGAATTAATAGATAATTCTGATGAAACTAGAGTTCTAATCAATGACCCCTTTTATGGGCCTATGTGTGCTGGTATATTTTCGGCGATGTGGGAATTATCAACTAAGACTAGACATCGATTTAGATGGAATCAAAATACATCAGAAAGTCTAATGTTAAGTTTATCTGAAGACAATGTCAAGGTTCCATCTCCTCAGAATATATCTTGTCCTTGGTTCCATGGTATTAGTTCATCACCAATAGTTGACGAAGATTATTGGGATACTTTAATGATTGAAAATAAAGGTACGTGGTCATTAATGGGGGTGAGAATGATGATGATTCATCAGGATCTAATCCTACGTTTCGAAAGTTATTTTTTACCATATGTGGACAATATTCATGATGGCCGGAAAAACTCATGTTTATGGAGGGGTTTAGACAGTAAAAAAGCAAATATGTGGACAATTTTCTCAGATACAATGAGGGAAATCTTCTTTGATCAGGGGCATCATGTAATTATTTCTAAAGAACAAGACTGGATTAATGTGGCTCGACGACATCTTGGAAGAAATGGTCTTGGTTGTATAGACTCGATAGCCTCAATTGATGATTTCGGAGGAGTTGAAATTTCCACAACTTCTTGCTTCCATCCGGCGATATTTTGTGGTATACTAAGCGGGTGCTGGGAGCGCGCCTATGGTCGTAATGTGAAGTCTGAATTTAGAATTGATTCAGGTAGAAATATACTTAAATTAACTTCATTATCTGAAATTTCGTACCAATAAATCCCTGCACACCAGTGATGAAACATTATATCATATCCTAGAGACAACTATACGCCCCCCATGGGGGGCGAGGTGATTATTTGGCTCTGACACACAATCAATATGCTGTTGCTGCAATTTCTGCAACACTAATTTTAGCGGGATTTTACACGATTATTGGTGCAGGACTGGCCACAGTCTCAGGTTGGGAAGATGGTTCTGCCGATATTGAAACTTTAGACTCTGACACGCATATCGGAGGCACAGATACTGATGGCGATGGTCTTCCTGATAGAATGGAACAGACTCTTTATGGCACTGATTGGAGACTTTCAGATACCGATAATGATGGTTTAGAAGATGGTTGGGAAATTGATAATGGCCTTGATCCATTAGATAGCGGGGAAGCCGCAGCACCTGATCCACAAACTACACAACCAGATGAAAATGATGAAAATACGGAATTAAATGAGACATTCCCTAATCCTGACAATGGGCCATTTGGTGATCCTGATAGAGATGGACTGATTAATGTTGACGAAGCTACTTTGGGAACCAATCCTAATCTTCAAGATTCTGATGGTGATGGCTTGAACGATCGTTGGGAATCTCTCTATACTTACACTATAGAAACTCCTCAAGGTTCGATTAAATTACTCGACCCACTAGATGGAAATTGGGACTGTTATCTTCTAACTCCAGATGTCAAGGCTCAAATTAAAGCGGACATAGGTGCTACGATTTTCGATGAAATGGGTAATCAATTTGGGCATTCATGTGACGCTCTATTAGATTTAGAACAACCAGAGCCTGATAGTCTGAGGAATTATGTCGAAGAGAGATATGATACTAACCCCCTTGCAGAGGATAGTGATGGAGATTTAATCGCAGACAGGTATGAAATAGCATTTGGAAATATTGACTTATCTGTGCATTGTGGTGTTACGCAATTCGGCACTCTTACTCTCAAGGCGCCTTATCATGAATACATGTCTGGTCCAGGAGATATGACTTGGTTCGAAGAAGATATGGATGGAGACGGGCGATTAAATGGCCCGGGTGATTGGGATTCTGACGGTGATGGAATGCCAGATGGGTACGAATATTGCTATGCCTTAGATAGCGATTCAAAGCGCTTCCTTAACCCTGCAAATGCTACTGATGCATATGGTGATAGGGATGAAGATGGCCTTAACAATTTAGAAGAATATGAAGTCGCCTACACTTGGGGACCTGAGAATTTCACTAGTCCCCTACTTGCAGACACCGATAATGATGGGATGCCAGATGGTTGGGAACATTTGAGTGGAATACATCCAAATGATGACGGTGCGAATGCATTAGAAGATCCTGATTTTGATGGCTATGATTCTGATGGCGATGGTGGTGTGAGATTTGATGATTTAGTCGGTGTCAGCACTATTCACCTTATCTCTGTTGAACTTGGAGAATATGTACCCGTTAACAAAACGATACTTTGGGTTCGAACAGTTCAGAATAGCGTGTATGTAAATATTCCAGTAAAAACTCAAACTGAAGGTTGGGTTTATGGAATTAATGTTGAAGTAGGGGATGAAGTAATGACTAGGACACAAGACTTAGCTATTATAGTTGAACAACATGAACGTTTCACTAATTTAGACGAATATAATGCTAGAGATAGAGACGGTGATGGAATAACTGATGGTAGATCGACAAATCCCTTGATTGCTGATACGGACAATGATGGTTTAATAGATGGTATTGAAGTAATTGGTTGGACAATTCGAGTAGTTGATAATGGCGTAAAAGATGTACTTGTAAGAAGTGACCCGGGAGTTTTTGACACAGACAGTGATGGTTTATCCGATGCAGTGGAATACTACGAAACTTTCACAAATGCTACCGATAGAGATACAGATAGCGATGGTCTTGAAGATTTTACCGAAGCAATGGATGGTTTCTATTGGAATGTTACTGAGAGATATTTCACTAATGCGTCATCTTTTGATACAGATAACGACGGTCTAGCGGATGGTGAAGAAGTAGTTGATGGTCAAGATCAGTATATTACTCATGGAAATAATGCAGATAGTGATGGTGATGGATTAGATGATGGTGGAGAAGTTCTGTTCATCCCTAGGCCATGGCAAGCTGCAACTAATCCTTTGATTAATGATACTGATGGAGATGGTCAGCCAGACGGCTGGGAGATGCAAGTTTTCTCAATCCAACAGAATACTAAAAGCCATAGTTTGTGGATTAGTACTACGAATTGGTTACCTCCAGGTTGTGATAATATGTTCGAATGTGGGCTTGGACCTGGAGGATGGGTTTGGACAAATTATGTACAAGGATTTTCTACATCGGGCGATAGAGATGGCGATGGTATAATGGACCCTAAATATTTCCTCCATGAGATGAATCTCTCAGGCTTTGTAATACCTAACAATGGTAGATGGGCACTTGATCCAGCTTATGGTGCTCTATCAGATAACATATATGATATCGACAACGACACTCTAATGAATCAGTTAGAGGCACCTGATAGATGGAATACTAATCCTGTAGACGATGACACAGATGGAGACAAATTACCTGATGGATGGGAAGTTTACTATTCTGGTGAGGCAATTTCTCTAGGTCTTGCCGATAATAATTCCCTCAATGCATTAGGAGCTAGAGGTCCGATGGATCCTGCTATGATAGATTCTGATTTAGATGGTATTGATGATGGGCAAGAAGACTTCGATAGTGACGGACTTAATAGAAGTAACTTACTAAATCGTTACTGTCCTGGATGGAATGATCAGCAAAACGCAGAATGCCATATCGATCCTATGACTGAATATGGTAATATGTTCTATGATGATCTTGAAAATTATACTAACTTCGAAGAGATGCAGAACGGTACTAGTCCCATTCTGAATGATACAGATGGAGACCAGTGGAATGATGGTTCAGAAGTATATCATCAAGATCAAGATGGTGACGGTATGTGGGCAGGATGGGAATATTTCTTTGATTTTGATCCTTTTGATGCTGCTGATGCTAATATTGATTCAGATGGCGATGGTGTCTTGAATAAATGTGAAAATAAATGGAATACCAATCCAAAAGATCCTGTAAGTTTCCCCAGTCAGGGTGAACTATGTAATCAGTTTGAGTGACTCTTAATATGTCCTGGTGGATACTTCCTACAACCGCCGATATAGGTATCCGTGCATTTTCATCTTCGCAAGAAGGTACAATTGCCGAATGTGCACTAGGTTTGCAATCTATACAGATGTCTGATAAATCTCCTGATGCATTGAATCATCTAACACGTTCAACTGGTGTTTGGACGATTTTATTGACGAATAACGACTTAGAAAGAGGCCTTGTTAAGTTTCTTGATGAAGTACTATACCGTGGCGCTGTCGAAGATCAGTGGTTAGTTGACTTAGCAGTTAGAGTAGATCGTGATTCTATTACAGCACAGGTTTCATGGGTGAATTCTGATTTAGTAGAGAGAGAAATTGAGATTAAAGCAGTAACATTACACGAGTTAGTCTTAAGGGAAATAAAAAGTGAAGAAACCGTACCTGGATTAGATCCTAATATACCAACCTTTGAGGGCCCAGGATGGATGGCTCAAGTAGTTCTAGATATTTAGGAATCGTTATTATTTCCATCGATATCAGAAGATTCAGAATTTTCTCTTGCTTGATATTCATCTAGAATCCCCGCAGTTTCTTCTGCATCATTTGATAACTTCTGAAAGAAATAAACTCCTCCTGAGATAATCGCTATAATTATTACAATGAATATTGGTATCATATTGAAGCTTTCTTCCTCATTATCCTCCCAAATGATTGCTGAGGAAGATATCGTTCCCCCTCCAAATGCGGTATCATTAACTAGTTGTGTAGGTGTTAATATATCGCATGTAAGGCCAAATTCTCCCGGATTTATATTCCTCCAACCAAAATAAACTTCTATCTGTTCACCAGGCCCTATCATGGCATTCTGATAACCTCCTATATCTGCATCAATATCTGTCCCAGATATATCACAATCAAAATATAAGTTTGCTGCTTGAGTCCCTCTGTTTGCTAGAATCGCTGAAATTTGGTGTGACTTACCAGTTGTTAGAGATTCTTTATCTCCAGTTATAGTTAGTGAGACCCACTCGATAAAAGGTGTATTGAGTGTTCTTAAATCTATATTTTTATCCCATGTCAAATTCATGTCCGATGGTCCGTAATTACTGATATTGGATACTGCTGGATTCCAACCAGTTCTATATTCTGAAATAACAATTGTCGCACTTTCCTTTGTTACCGTTAGATCAAACCATCCAATTTCTATTACTCTTTCTCCACCTCTATCTATTAAGGATAAGCCATCTACTCCACTAAATGACATAATCGATAACTCTTCTCCATTTGGAGAAGTTCCTTCTATTGAATATTCTACTCCTTCAGAATCAAAAATTAATGTTTGATCTTCTATAATTCGTTCCCACCTGTCAATCAACTCATCCTTTATCTGAACGTTATCCCATTCAATGATTGAATATGGTTTTAATTTCACATAATGATCATCTTTACTACCTATAATCTCACTATTTTGAATACTTAAAGACGCCTCATTTGTAGTCAACAAAATGGGGCAACTACCCTTAATGGTTGAATTGATAATGATAATCTCGCCACTTGAAGAGATATCTACCCCTTTAATCGTAGAGTTATCTGTGATACGTATGGTCCCCAAGGAGTTTATAGATACTCCATTCTCTCCGTAAAGTAGCATATTATGTGATATTAAACTACTTGCCTTATATTCATTAATGATTATTCCCGTTGGAGTTTCTAGAATGATGCTGTTGATAATTGGGAAAATACCAAACCCATCAAAGCTGAGTTGTGTATCTTGGTCACCCTCTGGTATCTGAATTTCGAAAGTTTCTCCATCCATTGATAGTTCTTCGATTTCATTGACATATACTTTGCTTCCATTCAGAGAAAATGGTTCTTCTGAAACTACGATTATATTCATTTCTTCAAGAAACTCTCCCGTAGGTATAATTAATTTTGATACATTATTTCCTAAAGTGCTCAATGAACTTGCCCTTTTTTGAGATACTATTTCCCCATTTTCGACAAGATTTAGTGTCCCTCCTTCTTCAATATTAATTTCAGCAACTGAAGTAAAAGTAATTTCCGAACTTATGGTAAGCTCCCCACCGCTTTTGATGTAAATATTTTCACTGATATCTGTATCAGTAGACCACTCGACTATTTCATCTATGATGATTCCATCATGATCATCACCTAAAACCGGAGAAATTGATAAAATCATCACAGAGCCGAGTAAAATTAGACTTTGAGTCACTGCCAATGCACGGGACATATATGTCGGGGCTTGATAATAGTCAATTAAATCTTGGGCGTCCTGTAATTTACGAATGCATGGATTCATGTTGAGATGCCTTCACGCTTGGCTGTGTCTATTTCTCCAGAACCCTTCCAAGCCGGTGACTTGATCTCATTTTTTGTGAACGTATTATGTGTGTTGTTGATGTATGGTTCTGCCTATCTTGCTAATACGGGTGCTATGCTATTCGGTAAATGGATTCCTGGAAAAACAGGTATGCCTGTATTAATTATCGATAATGGGCGTAATTATTCAGATGGTTTTCGAATATTTGGAGACGGTAAATCTTGGAATGGATTAATCGGAGGTGGTATTTTCAGTGGTATTCTTTTTACATCTGCTCATAAATTATGGAAATCTAATGGAGCTGATGCACCATTTATAGACCCATTATTATATGCTAATCCTAATGACTGGTTTTGGTTGTTTGAAGGAGGTTACGGTAGTTCAATTGCAGCATTTACAATGGGTTTTATCTTAGGTGTTTCTTGTATGTTAGGTGATCTTTCAGGGTCATTTATCAAAAGGAGAAGGGGGTTAAAAAGGGAAGGTGATGAGAGTTCAGAAGCTCCTCTACTAGATACAATGCCATTCGCAATAGCTATATTTTTGACATCTTTCATATTATTCGATGGTCAGATAATAACTCATCCGAACTTAATAGAGGAAATATTATTCTTATTGCTAGTAACTCCAGTTATCCATCGTTCTTTCAATATAATTGGGTATAAGTTTGGATTGAAAGAGGTCCCTTACTAGTGCCGAATTCAAAACTCTTATTCGAATTCATTAATTCCTTGATTACATTGGCCAACACATGGTTGGCATGGATATCTTAGTAGTCGGAAGTGGTGGGAGAGAGCACGCTCTTGTCCGAAGTCTCTCTGAAAGTGACTCAGTTAATCTTGTTCATGCATCGCCCGGAAACGCAGGAACTGCAATCTCTGGAACTAATCATCCTGTTCCAGTGAGTGATATTGAAGGCACTATTTTACTTGCAAAGGAATTAGATGTTAATTTAGTAGTTGTAGGTCCTGAGGGGCCTTTAGTAGCCGGTTTATCAGATAGATTAGAAGAAGAAGGTATAGCATGCTTCGGCCCAAATTCAATAGGTGCTAAACTGGAAGGATCGAAACTCTATGCTAAAGAGATAATGAAATCTCTTAATATTCCTACCGCCGGTCTCATAGTAGTCGAAAGCATAGAGAGAATAGATGAGGCACTAGACACTTTTTCTCCACCATGGGTTGTAAAAAGAGATGTTCTAGCAGGTGGAAAGGGCGTTGTTGTCACTAAAAATCGCTCACAAGCTTTCCAAGCACTAAAAAAAGGAGTTGAGCTTGATAATTATGTTCTTCTTGAAGAGTTTCTTTCAGGTGAAGAGGCCTCCGTACTGGTAGTAATGGATGAATCAGGATATATTTGTCTACCTGCAAGTCAAGACCATAAGAGATTATCTGACGGCGATACGGGGCCTAATACTGGAGGCATGGGTGCCTATGCACCTGCCCCCATATACACTTCATCTGTAGAACAAAGAACAGTGTCTGAGATTATCGAACCAATGCATCATTTTCTTCGTAACCAAGATATCCCATACAGGGGCTGTCTTTATGTTGGTTTGATGATAAATCTTGATGGTGCACCAAACGTTGTAGAGTACAATGTACGATTCGGTGACCCCGAAACACAAGTGACTTTACCTTTGATTTCTAGTGACCTCGGAGAATTACTAATGTCTTGCGCCCAAGGCCAGATTTCTAACTATGATTTCACTACTTATCCGCACTCCTCTGCCACTGTAGTTCTCGCGTCAGAAGGTTATCCGAGTAAATCGATTACTGGTAGAAATATTATCGGTGCAGAAACGAGTATCGAAGAAGGTGAAATAAGTGCATTTATCCATCATGCTGGTACGTCAATATCTGAATCAGGGGAATTGATATCAAATGGTGGCCGCGTGCTCGCAGCAACTGGAATAGCACCTGATTTGAGTGCTGCAATTGAAGCAGCCTATGAAGTAATTAGAAGTGTAAAACTAGAAGGTTCTCACTACCGTTCAGATATAGGTCACAGAGGGCTTTGAGACTAATATTTTAGGTTAATTTGAATTACTATCAAAATAGTTAACCCACTAACGGTTATAACATCCCCAATTTTCGCCGCAACACTGAGCCTACAGGCTCGACAATATGGTGATGAATAATGAACGATGATAATGATGCGACTGTTGGCGTATTTTCTAATGAGAATTTACTCCCAGTTCCTGCGGTGCTAGCAACTCTTTTGGTGCTCTTTTTTGGAACTGACTATGTCGCGAATGGTGGAATAGAAAACGACGGATATGTAGACATCCTGATCTTACCAGTTATCGCTGCTTTTGCCGCGTTTCTTGGTATGGTCTTGAAGACATCTGGTGAATCTACATCTGTTTCTAAGTCTAGAAACTCTCTTCTTTCCATGTTAATTATATTTATTTCATATTTATTGATTGAATTTTCTATTCTTGAACCGTTAGAAGGATTTACTTTTGCGTTCATGGCTGTATCTTCACTTCTTTTGTCTGTGTCAGGTAGAAATGAAGAGTCAACAATACTGCTTTCAGTAGTAATAGGATTCCATCTAGCTATTTCTAGTGCGACTAGATATTCTCTTGATGAAACTTCATGGGCAGGTAATCCTGATGAGTTAATCGATGTAGTTCGTAGTTCGATTGGTTCAATCTTCTTCGCATCGTGGGCTGCATCAATATCGTTAGGTATTTTCCTGACATTGGCAATGAGAGGACGTTTTGCTACACCCGGTACAGGTTCTTGGTTCAGAGATTTACCTTCAATTATGCCTAATGTTGGTATAATTACTGCAGCAATGGTATTCATTGTCAACTTAATCCCTGTAATCTGGTTGAGTACTTTTGACGACGTCACATCCTATGACAATCATCTATATCTTGGCTCAGTATGGGCTATTTTTGCGACAATTGTCGTGATTTTCGTATCTTTCTGCAATTCAGAGAGATGGCATGTTTTAGGTACGGTAGTTGCATTAAATTGGGTCATGTATACTTTAGCTCATTTACAAGAAATTGGTAATGATTTACCACTTTCACAACTTAATGGGGACGGTAATATCAGCTTATTCACATGGTTCTTGCTAGTATTTTGGTTGAATGTAGGCGGTATGATGATTGCAGCCAGTGGTCGATTTGGTGACATATCTCCACGAAGAGATAATTCCGAATTCCGTAAATGGTGGAATCAGCATTCATATGGGGTTATGGTTAGTTTAGCACTTTTCGTTGCCTTAGCAGTAAGGGTTGGATGGAATGTTCTTCCTGCAATGAATGCAGCAGGCACCGGACTATGGGATATGTCTGGCGGGTCAGATCCTTGGTACATGAAGCGTGTAGTTGATTACATAGTTCTCGAAAGAAGCCATCTGATAGTAGATGCAGATAGAGCATATCCAATGGTTGCTATTAATCCACGACCACCTCTCTTTTCTTGGTCACTTGCGCTAGGAGGAATTCTTCTTTCTTGGTTAACAGGCATGTCTATTGAAACATCTGTATGGTGGAGCGTTGCAGCATTGCCTGCAATTTTCGGTGCGCTAATCGTGCTCCCAATAGCCGCTCTAGCAAGAAAATTACATAGTAACATGGCAGGTATCATTGCTGCATGGTTAATTGCATTAATGCCTGGTCATATTAGTCATTCTACATTTGGTCTCGCAGATCACGATGCTTTTGCGATGCTTTTCTTAGCAGTTGCATTCTATTACTGGGTTAAAGCGATGAATAATCTTACTAATCAAAGATTGTTCAATACTCCTAGTCTGAGCCCACTTTACATTGTTGCTGGAATCAGGCAAATGTGGTCAGAAAATACCAAGGTTATGGCTAATGCTACACTTGCTGGTGTTTCTTTCGCTATCGTGGCTCTAGGATGGAAAGGTTTCGTTTATGGCCCGGGTATCTTATTCATCGCATTTGCATTCCAGATATTTTTCAATATGTTCCGTCGAAGAGACAGTCTACCTATTACTGCAGCATCATTGCAAATGATGTTAACTGCATTTGTAATACCTCTACCGTTTTACTGTAGGCCTGAACTTGGCCTGTTATTCGACCCTAGTGGTTTCCAACCAATGTTCTACATTATCGGATTCACTCTTGCATTAGGCTGGATATCTTCGTCATATAGAGATAGGCCGTGGTTGCTAGTACTCGGAAGCACTGTTGTCTTGATGGGAAGCATACTTGCAGTACTTTACTCACTTCAAAGATTCAATATTTACGATGGATGGGATATACTGTTTACCGGAGGATTTTACTTCTCTAAGAACAAAATATTCGGAACAATTGGAGAAGCACAAGCCCCTAGTCGTGGCGTTCTTTTCGCATCATACGGCCCTATTGTATCTCTGATAGCAATATTTGTATCAGTAATGTTACTTTGGAGAGGTGCTAGAAAAGAAAAACAAAGCCATATTCTCCTTGGATTATGGGTTCTTATTGCTATCTATATGGCTTGGTCTGCCGGTCGTTTCATATTCAACGCAACACCAGCAATTTCAGTTGTAGGTGGTATAGGTATTGCCATGATGTGGAATTATGCTAATTTCTCAGGTTTCGCTAAAGAATGGCGTAAATCCGGGATTGCAACTCCACGTACTCGTTTTTGGGCAAATTGGTCAGCATCAAAGAGGCATCCTGGAGTTCCAGTAATTCTTCTAGTTCTGATGTTAGTTTGTACACAACATATCACTTATGGTATAGATTCAGGAATTCCAAGAGGGGAACAATCAGCATCTGATGTCGATCAAACTATTCATGATATTACTCCTGATATCTTGAGGCAAGAAGTATTAGGTTTCTCTCTTCTAAATAGTGAAAATTATGATGCCAATGGTGACCTATGGTATATGGGAACTTTTGGCCCAGGATTTAATTCAGGTTCATGGAATATGGCCTATGAATGGCTTTCTGAGCAAGATACTGAAGTAAGTTTCTCAGAACGTCCTGCATTTGTATCATGGTGGGATTATGGTTTCCAAGCACTTGCTCAAGGACAACACCCAACTGTTGCTGACAATTTCCAGTCAGGTATTCCAAATAGTGGTGCCATGTTATTATCTGCCAGTCAAGAAGACACGCTTTCATTATTTATCACTACACTAGCTCAAGGTGACCGTCGTTCAACAGTTTCTTCTGGATTTACTGATGAATTCAAGACATTATTATTGGATGGTCACATGACTCAAGAACAATATGATGAGTTTAGTATTATAATGAGCCTTAAGATGGGTGATTCTAATGTTGTTCTAAGTAGATCATTGAGTGTGGTTGCAGTCGATGGCCAGTACGAATTGTTGAGAGGTTACCAATTGGAATCAAACGGTATCCCAAGTTCTGATGAATTATGGATAGTTCTTCAGGATGGAGAAATAATTTCTGAATTATCTACAGATGAAGAATCTGCAATTGATGAATTCAATGATGCTAGAAACTCTGTTTCTGATTTAGATAGATACCCTAAAGGTCACGATATGGAAGGTGAATTAGTAATTCAATTCTATGATATTGCAGGTTACAGATATACACCTGATTTAATTGAAGAATTTGATGATGTATCTACTAGTCTTCATCGAGTCAATGCTAAACTTGCTTTAAGCAGAGCTTTCTTGTTAGAGATTTTTGATTCTGCAGGGATAAATGATCTATACCATGATATTTCTACAGATTTAGTTTATGATGTTCAAAATTATGAAGGAGGATTAGGTGAGATGATTTCTCGAAATAACGAAATCAGATATTTCGCAGTGGATAATCGTCTTTATCCACTTGGTGGCCAGTATTATGAAGATTATAGCTATCATCAAGGTCAAACTACAGGTATTTTCCATGCTCCTACTTCTTTATCAGGACTAGAGACTGAAACATACATTTCCTCTCTTTATCAAACTCAGAGAGGCGATGGACCAATAATTCCTCGTACTTCTGCGGAATATGAAACAGAATATCTAAACGATGTAATTCGTCAACAATCAGGTGCTTTAACTGATGTCAATGAAATGATTAGAATGATTGATATCGATTACCAACATCAACCGGAATTCTTTGACACTATGGTTGCAAGAATTTACGTTGGATATGGAACTTCAACTCTTGGTCTACCTGGTGACGCAGAACAGCCTGCACCTCATTTCTATACTTCTGGTGCTCCAGGTTCATATCTAGAGAACGCATATCCTCTTCCTGGTGCAATGATGAATCATATGGTTTTATCAAATTGGTACCATCCAGATTGTGAAACAGATGAAGATGGTAATTTAACTGACTCTGATTGTACAAATCTGGGTATTGGAAGCGCTAACACTCAAGTCAAAATAATGAAGTATTACAGTGGAGCTACTATAGAAGGAACAGTCGAATTAGAAGGTATTGGGCCAGTTCCAAATGCAAAGATTTTGATTGAAAGAGATGCATTTAGTGGAGAAGAGATAGAGATTGACGGACAAATCACAGATAGAGACCAAAGAACTTACTGGATTCCTATAGGTACAACAGATGCGAACGAAAATGGAGAATATAGTTTCATAGCACCTGCAGGTAAAATCCGAGTTTCAGCTTTCTATGGTGAATCTGATCTAGAATCTGCACGAACTCAAATTATGACTACTAACGTCGGACAATCTCTTGGAGATATTTTTGAAAGTGAAACTGCTGATGTCAGAATTCTCAATCCAATAACTGGAATTTTAGGTAACGTATCTGGTTCTACTTGGTTATCCGAGACTATTGTTAATATCTCAGGTTTGGATGGTCATAGTAATGGTGAATCTGTAATTTCGGTTCCTATAATAGTCGAGCCAGCATCTTCCATAGGTCGATTAGTCTGGGCGGGTACTGAAGAATTCTCAGGTGATTCATTAGATGATGCGACAGTTGAGCTAACACCTTCTTGGGATATGATTAATGCAGCACCGTATGTTCTGTCAATTTCTGATGGCACCATAGATGGTGAAGATCTTAGATTTGAAGGTACAGGCGAAGTAACATTCTCCGGTGAGGGAAGTGTCATTACTCAAACTACTGCTACTATATATGACTTCACAGGTAATTATACTCAAACTGTATTCAACAATCATAGTATTACTGGAGATGGTGAATTCGCAGGTAAGGGAATTATTGATGGTATAATAAAAAATGATGAAATTTCTGAATTAGTTAATTGCGATGTTAATGAGACAATGCCTGAGAACTCTAGTTTGTGTATGCAATCAGATGGCAAATATCTTCTCAATGGAATAGTTAACGCTACTGGGCGTTTTACTGCCAATGGTGTTGCATCATTTACTCAGAAATTAGTTCAATCAACTTTCATTGGTTCCGGTGTATTCTCTACTAATACATCCCCTGTTTGTGAAACAGATGAAGATGGCAACTTAATCAATCCTGATTGTTCTGAATTAACAAGTTACGGTACTATTAATGGAACTGGTTCATTCACTGGCACAGGTACTTTTAGTGGCGTAATGGTTCAACCTGGTACATTCCACATAGTTGATGCGATTCCAGGATCTTACGATGTTGCTGTGATATTTAGCGACGGTACAAATGTTGCTATTGATGATATTTATACTATATCTCAGTCATCTAATGACCCAATTACAGAAATTGATATTCATGGGGGATCTATTACTGCCGAACTAGTAGATCAGACAGGAAATCCAATAATGGCTTCAATAATATTGAGAACTAGTGAATCTAATATTTCCGATGCGATTTCTGATTGTAATGATGTTCAATATGCACCTTGCTTAATATCTCCTGAATTAACATGGAATGATAATGACGAATTGGTAGGTTCTAAAATCACTTTTGGACCTATAATGCCAGGGGAATATATTGCCGAACTAGACTTTGATGGCGATGGCTTTTCTGAACTATACGCTGAATACATATTTGATGCAAATTCCGCATCATCTTTTGTTTTCCCGTCGCCAGTTCCTAATACGTCTGATTTAACATTCCAATTATTAAGGGGTGGAGACGCAGCAGAATTAGTAAATGACTTAGATTTGACATTAAGTCAGAAGAATGGGTCTGGAACTCCGGTTACTGCGGTTTTCAATAATATGACTAACGAATACTACGTTGAACTTACACCGGGTTCATGGATTTTGAACTATACTTTGTCTGAAACTGAGCAATTATGGGAAGAAATTGAAGTAGCAGATGATGATTTTTCCTCTGTTTATGAATTCTATACTAGTCAGGTTGTAAATGGGACACTATACTATAATGAAAATATTGACGATAGTCTTGTGGATGAAAATAAAACCTTAGAATTCGTACCTATTGTTTTCTATTGGGATGACTTTAGCACTACTATTGAAACCTCTTCAGATGGGACATTTTCTTTGATTCTACCTCAGGGAACTGTAGTTGATGCAGTGGCTCAATTAGGGACTAATTTGAAGTTAGTTAATGGGACGCAGTTTACTGTTAATTCCGATATGGAAGACATTGAAATGGTCGCACGTCCTGGTCAATCAATTACAGGTATAATAAGTATCAATAGAGCTGATAATTATTATAATTCTAACGTAGGTGGTTGGGAATCTTCTACAGTAGTGGCAGAAAGTTCAGACTATGATGTTAAGTGGCGTGCTCAGACTAATGAAGCCGGATCATTTGAAATGGTTCTTCCAAAGGGCAACTGGGAATTCTCAGTAATTTCTGAAGATTTCACGTCAGGTACAAATACAACTAATGTTGATAATAATAATAATACTGTGGAGATTATAATTTATCCTGTCGATTCAATATTGTCTGTAGATTTCTTCTTAGATAATTCTGGAGATAATAATATTTCTAATGGTACTCCTGTAAATTATGATTTCACACTAATTTCTTTAGTCAATGGCTTAGATTATCAAATAGATATTGATAATTCGTCATGGAATGGGACAGGTCATGCAGATGTTTCTATCGAGCCCGGTATTTATCGAATATCAGTAGAAATTTCCGATGCTAATCAAGGAGATATGTTTGGAACTAGAATTATGTCAGGGGAAGTTGATTTCCAAGTTGGCATGGATTCCTCAACTATTCAACGTTCAATAGGTTTCGATCCTGAGTGGCGTGTAAGTATGACTTTCACTAATGAGAGCGGAGGACCCCTTTCTGAGCAACTAGTTAGATTAACAAATGTTGAGAATGGTTGGATTCTTTCAAGAACAACCGATATTAACGGAAGCGTTGTAGATTTCATTGCTCAAGGCGACTGGATAGTAACTACTGAAACTGTAAATGATGGAGTGAAAGAAGGTCTAAGGTCTCTAATTG
>CABXQY010000012.1 GCA_902514485.1 uncultured Candidatus Poseidoniales archaeon | reverse complement strand
CAAGGTCTGAGTCATACCATTCTTCATCATTTTTGGGGAATATATCTTCAATATCTGCATAGCCGTCGTTATCATCGTCGTCATCCATAGCGTCACAAGTAAGGTCATTATCAAAATCAGCAGGTACACTATTTCCAAGTAGGGGGTCGGAACCACAATTTATCTCTTCTGAATCTGTGAAACCATCACCATCATCATCATAATCTGCATTATTCCCTATGTTGTCGTTATCTGTATCTTCCCATTCCGACGCATCAAGAGGGAATGTATCATTCACGTCCTCCACATTATCTCCATCGTCATCAGGATCTAATTGATTGCAAAGTCCGTCAGAGTCTGTATCTTCTGGAACGCTGTTATTATCTTCAGGGTCACTTCCACAATCTTCTTCAGTCATATCATAGAAACCATCGCCATCTGAGTCAAGTGTGAAAAACCACCAAGACATACCGTAATTACCCTCGCCGGATTGGGCTCTAATCTGAACTAATACATCCATACCCTCGACAATCATACCAGGGTAGGTGCCTGAACCATTTGAAGTGACATATTCTGGATTATTTACACCTGAATAATCTATTGTATTCGCTTGATCATCTCCTAAAATAATCTGGAAATCTGCTTCTGAGGAATTGAACCATGCAGTAACAGCAACACCGTACCCCATTGGAACATTTACTTGGTAGTTATCATTGAGATCATCATTTAATGAACCCCAACCAGAGAAACTATTGTTAACAGAAACTGCAGTTATCAACAAAGTTGTTGGATTTAAGTAATCGTTGGAAGCGTCTCCACCACTACCTGCATCATCTTGATTATTAACGGGAGCTGAACTCATATTATCGAAATTAAATGTCAAATTATAGTCGTGGCTCCCCGTACTTCCGGGGTATGCGTACACTCTGAAGAATAAATCGCTCCCACCGTAATTATTCACCGTGACGGTCTCGGGATTAGAAAACCAACTGTATGTAATGGGTGTAGTACTTGAGTTGTCGTAAACTTCTAGATCTAAATCAGCAGTAGAGTTCCAACTTAATGATGCACTTACTCCAAAGTAAGCAGGCATAGATACCTTGTAGTAATCATTATCGTCAGATGAGTAAGTGACATCACCCCAAAATGACATATTAGTTGCATTCAGTGACATTGCATTGGCTATACTGTTTCCAGCGTCTGTGCCTGTACCTGCATCATGGCCTCCGTTACCAGTGCCACTACCGCCACCTCCTCCAGTGGAATTCACAGAGAATATCCAAATTTGCATAGTATATGTCCCAGTTCCTGAGTAGTGATCCACCCAAATATACACTAAACTTCCACCAACGCTAGTCCCATTAGATGAGACCTCTTCAGTAGTTCCGGAAGAAGAAAGACTGGAGTCTATCGCTCCGCCACCTGAATTTTGTAAGACAAGATCAAAATCAACACCAGATGAGAAGGTGATTTGAACTGAAATACCGGTGTTAGAGGACATGTTGATGCTGTAATAATCTGAAGTATCACTGGAAGCAGTCAAATTCCCATAATAAGTCGCATTAGTTGCGGGTAAATTAGTAGCATTAGATGAGGTATTACCTGCATCTCCACCACTACCAGCATCATTGCCCAGAACTGGCATTGCAAGCATAGTTAACATCAATATTGAAACTAAAATCGAGGTAGTCTTTCGATTATTCATATAGGACGGAAGGGATACGATGATTTGAAGTCTCTCTGTTGAGGAAAATCAATATTTATAGAATCCTTCACCTGATTTACGACCTAATTTACCATCTTCAACCATCTTAACAAGTAACTTAGAGGGTGCGTATTTATCATCCCCAAATCCTTCATGTAGTACATTCATTATGTGTAAAACAGTATCATTACCAATCAAGTCGGACAAGGCTAAAGGACCAATTGGATGATTCATACCAAGTTTCATGATTCCATCAATAGCCTCTGGTTCGGCTACACCTTCTTCCAGTGTTAATATCGCTTCATTTATCATTGGGCACAGAATTCTATTCGAAACAAAACCAGGAGAATCGTTACAAGAAAGTGCCGTTTTTCCCATTTTTTGAGCAGCATTAACTACTACTTCATTCACGTCATTAGAGGTATCGCTACCATTTATTATCTCTACAAGCCTCATGATAGGGACTGGATTCATGAAATGCATGCCAATAACCCTATCTGGCCTTCTCGTGGCATTAGCGATTGAATCGATACTGATACTGGAGGTATTGGTAGCAAGTATTGTTTCGGGCTTACAAAAAGAGTCTAACTCTTTGAATAAGTCCGTTTTGTAAGAAAGAACTTCTGGAATTGCTTCAATAACCAAATCAGCATCAGATGCAGATGAATTATCTGTAGATATACTGATTCTAGCTAGCGCAGAACTGGCCTCTTCTTCTGATATCTTTTCTTTACTAACTAACTTATTCAGAGATTTTTCAATAGTTGACATACCTTTATCGACAAACTCTTGCTTGATGTCAATCATTGTAACTCTGTACCCTGCACAAGATGATACTTGAGCAATACCATTACCCATTTGTCCCGCGCCAATAATTGCTATGTGCTCGATTACCATGCACGTTCGAATCGACATCAGGGAATTAGTCTTCTGATTAGTCAAGGTCAATCGAATCATCATCATTATCTGATGAAATATTGTAAATACTACGATTATTCTCTTTCCATGCCATCAATTCTTCAACCTCAGGTAATTCTTCATTGACTGTGGTCCAATCAATCTGACTATCGTCAGATGGTGATACCCTCAATAATTCATTTATCTCTTCTAAAGAATCTTCGATAGATTGGAGCGTATTGGAGTCTTTATCTTTCCTTCCCCTAGATGACTTCCTTAGTAAAACAGTTACACAGACAAGCATTATGAAACCTGAGACACTAGCCAAGAAATACCAAAGCATAGGCCCTTGATTTTGTGCGTCATCAATTGCCCAATCTATCCAATCTTGGTTTATCACTTCAATAGAATAACTATTCCTATTATTTACTGCATCAGTAGATATTCCTTGGATTAGATGGCTTCCAGTTGCCTCTCTAACCGAAACCTCAATGTTGAAAGTACTAGAACTATCACAAATAAATTCGTGAGTATCTATTACGCTCCAAATCATCACATAAGTTCCTGATTCACATTGGCCTTGTATAACTTTCAATGGATCTAATGTAGAATTACGGATACTAACTTGACTAAAAGTAAGAACAGGAGGGATTGTATCACGTGTTATTTCAAGTCCATAGACATCTACCGTATCTAATGCCTCAATTTCAATAATATACTGATTTAGACCTTCTTTCAATGAAAAATCGAGTTGAACATATGTAGAACCGGGAGTGATTAAGAATCGTTCATCTTCACCAACAATTTGCCACCAAATATTCTGATCAGGCCCACGAGTAATCACCGACATTACATTATCATCAGTAGTCAGGCTACCATTCCAAGGGGCTGAAACATCCGTTTGATAAACTGATTCATCAAGAATGTAATTACGACATTGTTTGAATATATTTTCGTTGTACTGACCTTCAGTAGAGTCATATGCCACTAAACATAATTCATGATTTCCAGTGAATTCTAGCGTGAAGTTATTCAAACCATTAACCCCCTCCCATTCATCTAATTCATCTCCATTGTATGTGAAATATGCATGGGCTGGTTCATTCGAAGACCAAAACATTGTTTGACGATGATCAGATAGTTCTAATCCGAATGAAGATGATAAGTCCCATTCAATCTCAGGAATTGTTCGATCTAAATTCAAAATCCACTGCTCATTTGCAGTATTCCCTGCCCAATCAATCAAGTCTAATTCAACTTGATAACTACCATCTGAAATATTGGATAAGTTAATATCTACTTCGGTAGTTTTTGTTGTACTAAATAGCACATCATCAGTGACAAAAATATCAGGCATATCATCGACAGTTTTACACACTTCTAGATTATCAATTGGGTTGGAAATTTGAAGGCACCATTCTTTAACATCAACAGACATATTGAGGCCAAAAATTGAACTACTGATATTAAGAACATTGAACATATCATTAATACTATTACGATGTCCATTTTGATCATCTATATAATATGAATCTAGCTCTGGTACTTCGGCATCAAATATCACCATATGACTACTTGAAATACTGTTTCCAGCAGCGTCTAACGAAGTAATTGTGAATTCATTATCTTCAGGCATCAAATAATACTCATTTGAAGAGTCAGTTGAAAGATAATCAATACCTATTTGACTAGGGATAAGACTTACAGTCCAATTTACAAAACCATATTGATCAAGATTAGGAATAGGAGCCCCGTCTTGGAATATACTGACTCCAGGTTCAGTTTGAATAACTAAATTGACATATGGTTCATTAGTTATCTCAGGGATTCCATAAATCAATAACGGAGGCGCGGTAATATCATAATTTACAGATAGCCATGCTTCTGAGAATAGTCCTGACTTATCTGTGATATTTGCTCCATAATCATGCCACTGCTCAACAGAGGGGATTGTAGAATTAATCCACACCTCTCTAAATGAAATATTTTCAGGTATAGCAAAATGATTACCAGAGTTCCAAATTTCAGTTAAATTATGCTGCGTTAAAGTAGTGTCAATTCCTTCTACTAAATCAGCAGGAGGAATTGTAGTTTGGTTATCAATTGCATACCAATTTAGATCATCTAAAGTGAATCCGATTCCGGTATCAATCGCGTGAATTTCTATTGGTAAAGTATCATTGGTTTGCGTCATATTTTCAGGCACTGAAAATTCTATAACTGGGTCTATTTCCAATAATTCATAAGTATATGGGAGTTGTAATTTAATACCCCCGACTAGAATTATTTCTACTTCCCCTTTCCAAATTCCAGCTGTGTCAGGTCTTTCGAATGCGAGATTAATTTGATGAGCACTTGAAGGGACATCTCCTGCTAGTGTTTGTGAGCCATTGGGCCAAATAGAGTATATCTCACTATTGGTTAATTCAATCTGCTCTGTAATGACTAATTTATCCCCACCAGTCAGGTCAATATCTATCCAAAATTGGACTTCGCCTGAGACTGAGTAGCCGTGGACTGCAACAGCATAAAATCCATTCTCAACATCATTTAATTCGATATTCTCTGCTGAGCTACCGGTCCATGAACGAGAAACTTCTTCACCTGAGGTAAATATACCATCTTCATTATCATCATAGAACAAGAATAGATCAAGATCTGCAGAATCATATGCATCCATCGAAATACTAAGTTCAGAAACTTCATCTACTGTGAAGTTATGCCACCAAGAAGAAGTCATTTTGTCACTTGAAACGTCTTGATAAGCAGTTTCATTGTCGAAATATATAGGTTGAGTCCAACCATAAGCAGATACCGATTCTACATCCATTGGAACTGTAGAAACTACATGAACTGCATCTACGCCATCGCCTTCAGACCAATCGCTAACTGACTGAGAAAAACCATCCGCTTCAGCAGCAACATAACCCACTGATATGTTCAATGCATTATCATTTGAAGAAACACCATGAAGTGCCGTATGGAGAACCATTTGATGAGTTCCTGCTAATGCTGGAACGGTGAACACTTCTCGAGAGGTATCAGTATATGTCCCCCAATTATGCTTACCGCTTCCAGCATGATTATTTGCAGAACGAGAGGTTATACTGAATGTTGAATCACCATATGAATCAGGATCATCATCTGAATATCCATGAGGTGTTTCATCAAGCCATAATATATCCACATCAGTGTAAGGGTTATCATCCCAATCAACATCAAGAATAACTGTACCACCAGTATCCCACTCTGCTGGCCAATCTACTGTTAAGAAGCGCCAATCGCCGCTCTCTGCGCGCCAATTCCACCTTGTAGCACCACTAATCCACTCTTCATCATAGAGAGTTTGATTAGATACGTTTCCATCTAACGGCTTAGGAGTTATTTCAAAGGGTCCTGACCAAGGTACATTAGTTACCACAGGTAATGTCCAGTTACGGTGAGAAATAGATGATGAAGTGAGGTTTGAATAATCATATGACTCAATTAGAACGCCATGTTGGTGAAGACCGGATTCGGCATCAATAGGTACTTGAATATTCATAGACACAGTGGAGCTACTGTTAGCATGGACTACTGTACTAGATGGCAATGATAGCCAATCTTCGTCCATGCTTCCAAATGCAGTCCAATCAACTTCTATTCGGACTGGATCATCAGATAAATCGCCATTATAATTCCAAACTCCAAGTAAAATACCATCTCTGGCATCCTCAAAAGGATTGCCTAACCTAACTTCTGCATTTGGACCATTTGACCACCAATAAGTTACTTCTTCTAATTCACTAGATTCTGTCCAATCATTTGAATCGACCATGGAATCGTTGTCAAAGTCTTCGACATAAATGCCATCTCCATCATTATCACTCCATCTGTAAATCTGTAAAAATACCCTTTCTTCACTATTTTTATCCATGTTGCCATCAAAAGCAGAATATTCGATAGTTGCCCTAGCACGAAGTTGTCTCGTCTCTTCGGGTAGAGAATACATGCTATCTGGTATATGAAGAGGAATTAGTAAATCTGGTCTATCACCTTGATGACCGTCCCAAGTATCATTAATTCCCGACTCGCTACCATTCCCTGTGCTGTTCCACACAATTACTTCATGTAGAAGCGGATCGAATACAGTTGAAGTATATCTTAGTAGAAGGTCTGTATCACCAGGGTTAGTGAATTCTAAATCGACAGATTGAGACTCCCCAGGAAACATGTAATTGATATTAGCATCTCTATGTTTCCCTTGGAATGTACCACTATTCCATTGAGCAGGACTTAACCACCAACTTCCATTGTCACCTTCCAAAGTAGAAACAGCACGCGAGGCATTAAACCAACCACCTCCTTGAATAAATGATTCATATCCTCTATCGTCAGAAGTTGATAAAACAAAATCTCGTAAAGTTTGAGAATCAGGATATTCTCCTTGATTTTCTTGCCACGCTTCTGCTACTAGAGCCAGTAATCCTGCAGCAACTGGTGTGGCTAAACTAGTACCGCCCCACGTAGTAACAGCTGAATTAGCATTATTTCTAAGATTTAAGGGTAAATCGCCAGTTGCACTCCAACCTACAGCAACTATGTCAGGGTCCATTCTACCTACGACATTGGGTCCTCTATTCGACCATGGAGCACTTTGACCCCAAGAGTCGCTAGACCGAGAACTGAATGCACCCACTGAGAAAATTCCATGAGCTGCGCCCGGAACTTTAGTTGTACCAAAACCATGACCTCCATTACCTATTGCCACAGAATATGATGCTTCATCGTTATACACTCGTGTTAACCAATCTAGATACAGAGAATAACCATCTGCACCTGACTCATCTATGCTTGAATAACCAAAAGAGAATGAACCAATATTAGCTTGATCATATTTTGTATCTGATTTCCCATCGTTCCCTTCTGCAATCCACCTCCAGGCATCTAGTGAGTGCCCTCCTGAGTAATGGTTCCCTATAGATGCAATAGTTGCATTAGGTGCCATTCCTAACACACTACCTTCATCAACTATACCTTGAGCAGAAATTGCACTAGCACATAAGGTTCCATGATTACCAGAATCTAACATGAATAATGTCAGATTTCCAGAACCCGCTATACGATTTTGATAACCGTGCCGAATAGAATATGTTTCACCGTAAGGTACGCCATTGATACCATCTGAAACCCAATATACTAATCCACCTGAAACATCCCATAAACCATCACCATCAGTATCGAGTCCTGTGGTTTCAGAACCAGGTCGAATTGCTTTTTCGCCACTAAAATTACCATCAACATTCATATCGACATATACTGTTTCATAAACACCAGATACATTTTCGTCAATAACTACTATTGGAACATCCGTACCCATTTTTGAACGAAGTGTGGAGTCAGGATGTTCACCTAAATGATAAATTCCAGACAAGGGAGCAGAAATACCAGAAATATTGTAACCAGATATATCTAATAGGCCATCTGAGTTATTATCATAATCTAAAGTTGAAGTATCTGCATACCAAGTATTGGAATTAGGGTATGATTGACCATTTACTAAGTATGAATACATACTATTGTGATCAAACATCATGGGCCATCCAGACCAATCTGAACGGATATCATCAACTCTTGCTTGCGTTCCGTCTAAATCAGGGTGAGCGAAGTCAACACCTGTATCAGCAACCGCAACAATCATCCCCTCTCCTGTATAACCTCTATCCCAAGCATCATTTGCCCCATGTATTTCTCCAGACCTTACTGTTTCTGGCTCAAAATCAGGCATTTCAAATGGTATTGTATCATATGGTTGAGGATTATTCTGAGCATCTAATATCGATATTATTCCTGGGACACTGGGTAATTTGTGAAATATATTAGATGACATCCAAAAGGTCCTATGATCAATCTCACCTGATGTTGGATCAAAACTCTGGAATGTTTCACCATTTTTCGACCCGGCTTGCCTATCTAGGGCGTCATTTTGTAATTGCCAATAATTTAATTCAGCAAGAGACCAAGTAATCACAGTCACTCTAATTTTTTCCTCTCCAGAACTCACTCTAGAAAAAATAGAATCTTCAATCCAGGGGTTACCTGGCGAAGGAAAGGAAGGAATTTTCTCTTCCGGCGAACTAATGAATATTTTATCTTCCGAAATATCACTAGTTGAAGGTTCATCATTAACTAAAATTAGGGATAATGATGAAGTCATCATTAGAATGGCTAAAGCTACTGCTCGGCCCTTATGCATGCACTTTGCGTAATTGTTAGAGACTTGTATTTACCGGCCACGTGTCCCGTCATAATCAAAGAGGAAGAGTCTCTCGAAGAGCCCACTAGTCCCGTAGTGTAGTGGTCCATCATGTCGGGTTTTGGTCCCGGCGACCCTGGTTCGAATCCGGGCGGGACTACCAAAAAAGTAACTATTCATCTATTTTTTCAGGCATTTTAGCTAAATCACGTGTAATGTTTTTCTGATGACTTTCTAAAGTACCACCGCCTATCTCAAGGAGTTTAGAATCTCTCCAAAGTCTTTCTACCACATATTCGCCAACATAACCATATCCACCCATCACTTGAATCGCTCTATCGGCAATATTTTTGGCTGCAGTAGTGGCGTACAGTTTTACTCCATCGGTATCTAGCCTATTCCCTGATTTAGATAAATCAGTATTACGAGCAGTATCATAAACATAGGATCTCATTGCTCGATATTCTGCCCAAGACTCACCAATATGGCGCTGTATTTGGCCGAAATCTCTAATTTCTGAACCGAATGCTTCTCTTTCAGATGCATAACGATTCATAGCAGAAAGACTTCTTCTAGCAATTCCTAATGACATTGCTGCAAGACCTATTCTCTCGATTTCTAAATTTCTCATCATATGAATCATAGATTCACCTGGATTACCTACTACATTCTCTGGTGGAACTATGCAATTGTCAAATACTAACTCAGCAGTATTCGATGCACGCATCCCTGTTTTATCATAGATTTTCTGACCAACTGAAAATCCAGACATTCCTTTTTCAACTAAGAATGTTGTAATTTGAGCACGGCCTTTAGAGTCTGTGCCAGTTCTTGCATAAAGCCAACAAATATCTGCGGGAGTACTATTTTCATCAATTGAACCATTAGTAATCCACATTTTACGACCATTTATCACCCAGTTTCCATTTTTGTCCTGCTCTGCAACTGTTTGCATGCCCAATACATCAGTACCATATCCTGGCTCACTCATAGCCATACAACCAATCCATTCACCACTACATACTTTGGGTAAAATTCTAGATTTTTGCTCTTCACTACCATTGTGAGCTAGATTGTTCACCATTAATTGAGCATGGGCTAGATATGCTAAACAAAAACCAGGGTCGGAATAAGATAATTCTTCATTCACAATTGCCACAGCCGTGGCATCCATGCCTGAACCACCATAATTTTCAGAGACACTGATTCCTAGCAAGCCGTAATCTCCTAGTTTGCGGAATAAATCTTGATTGAATTTCTCATGTTTATCATATTCTAAAGCCTGAGGCTCAACTTCTTCTAAAACAAAATCACGAATCATCTTCCTAAGCATTCTATGTTCTTCAGTAGGGTTGGCTAAATCTATGCTCTGCCAGTCACTGTCCATGCACCTACGAGGAATGTTTCTCGTATATGGCATTCGATGTGTGATTCGTGTAATTTCAGTTGCAACGAACTAATAATTTGGGAAAAATCAAGGTGTTACTCTTCGACTATCTCTAGGGAACGGAATAACTTCTCTAATATGGTCTGCTCCCGAAAGCCAAGTACATACTCGGTCTACACCTAAACCAAATCCACCATGAGGCACGCCACCATATCGACGGGTGTCAATATAGAATTCGTATGGCTCCTTGGGAGTTCCTTCTTCGTCAAGACGTTCTAAAATTTCTTTTTCCGACCATGTCCTTTCTCCTCCGCCAATAATTTCACCATATCCCTCAGGTGCCAATAAATCATGACAAAGAACATATTTCTGATCATCTGGGTCCTGTCTGTGATAGAAAGGTTTAGCGATTTTGGGATAGTGAGTTAGGAAGTGAGGAACTTCGAAATCCGCTGTCAATATTTTTTCCTTGGAAAAGTCTAAATCTTGCCCCCAATCGACATCTACGTCTTTAGATTGTAAAATCTCTATTGCCTCATCATAACGCATAATTGGATATGAATTATCCGCATATCTAGAAACTAATTCAAGGTCTCTACCTAAAGATAATAACTCATCAGATCGTTCATCTAACAATGTGCTAGCAATATGCCTAACTACTCCTTCACCGTGCTTCATAACCTCATTATTAGTCGCCCACGCTATTTCCATTTCTGCATGCCAGAATTCAGTTAGGTGACGCCGTGTACGAGATTTTTCCGCTCTAAAAGATGGCGCCATAGTGTACAATCTTTCGAGAGCGGGCATTGCTGCTTCGGCATAAAGTTGCCATGATTGAGTTAAGTAAACATCTTTGCGCCCAAAATACGGTACTTCGAAAAGAGTACTGCCACCTTCGACTGCACCAGATACGAAGTTAGGTGCCTGGTATTCGATAAAATCACGATCACGGAAATAAGAATGAACTGCCCCGAATACAGAAGATCTGATTTTTAACATAGTAGTCATCCTACTTGTTCGCAGATATAAGTGTCGATTATCTAGTAAAAATTCAGTTTCTCCTCCGTCGGCCTCAGCCATTGCTGATTCAGTAATTGGGAACGGCCTATCTGGATTAACAGAACCAACAATCGCTCCGCTTGAAATCTGGACTTCATGCCCATGTTCTCTATCTGTAGATCTAACTATTCCTTTCAAAGTAACACTTGACTCGATTAAAGAACCTTTTAGTTCATCAAAAAACTCATCGCCCAATACCTCTCTTTTACCTACACATTGAATATGTCCTGTAGAATCCCTAATTACGATAAAACGAATCTTATTCGAACCTCTTGAACGATGAATCCACCCCTTTAATTCTACTTCTTGATCATCATATTGTCCAGAAAGAATTTCGTTAATCCATATTTCCTTAACCATGTGTATCTAAACTCCGTGTTTGTGCGTTGGGCTACTAGGATATCAAATCCTCCCTACTAACTAATTGGAATACCCGGGGATAAGCCATACAAATCACCAAAAAATTGGCGATGAGCATGGCGGGTCTGACGGGGTTCGAACCCGCGACCCCCGGGTTAAAAGCCCGGTGCTCTACCTGACTAAGCTACAGACCCAGCCTCGCGACAAAGCACCCCTCTATAATTACAACTGGTAAGCAAATACATTGCTTTCGCCCAGCTAATTACTGGCGGGTCTGACGGGGTTCGAACCCGCGGCCTTCCGGTTAAGAGCCGGACGCTCTACCTGACTAAGCTACAGACCCAGCCTCCCGACTTAGCACTTATCTATAATTACAACGGCTAGATAAATTATTCATTTAGACGCCCTGAATCATTAATTAGAGTCAAAACCCCACCATTTGATGCCAAGACTACGGCATCACAAATACCTACAAAGAGCCCTACTTCTACCACTCCTGCAATACTTAATAATTCATGTTCTAGAGATATCGGATCAGATATAGAAGGCCCGAAATTACAATCTAAGATGTAGCATCCATTGTCTGTAACGAAAGGTTTTGAATCTCCTCTTATGGACACAGAACCAGAGCAGCACGAAGATATACGGTCCCTAGTACGTTTCCATTCAAACGGTAAAACTTCTACTGGTAAATCAAATTCTCCAAGAACCTCTACTTGCTTTCTATCATCGGCTACTACGACCATGGACTTAGAAGACTGTGCAACTATTTTTTCTCTAGTTAGTGCACCACCACCACCTTTAATCAAGGAAAAGTCATTATCGAATTCGTCAGCGCCATCTATTACTAAATCTAGACCTCCTGATTCAGCTAATGAAATTAAAGGGATACCCACCTTTTCAGCTAATTCTCTAGTCGCTTCACTCGTAGGTACGCCTACAACGTTAAGTCCCTCTTCAGAGATTCTTCTTCCTATCTCAATTACTGTGTAACGGACTGTTGAGCCAGTACCAAGACCTAATTTCATACCATCTCTAATGAAGTCACAGGCGGAAATACCTGCCTCACGCTTGAGTCTCTCGACATCATTCACGATGTTTTCGAAAAGGAGGCACGCAATGATGTTTTCCGATAGAAAATGTCTGAATTAGATGAAATTGAAGAACCGAGAGGTTCATGCGAAGAAGACGTTTGGGAGTAATGAGGGAGCAGGAGGGTCACTGACAGTGTACGACACTGAGGAAAGTCCCCTCTCCAAGATGCAAGCGGTCCGATTAACGTCGGAGATCTGGGAAGGTCGGCTCTGTAATAGAAACGAACTACATCAGGCGTGTACGATGAATCCGCAAGGAAGAGATTGTCTGATTGTAGATGGAACGAACAACCCCGCTGGAGCAAGTCCAAGCAGTCCTGTATGGCATCAACAGGGACAGGTAGGATGCTAAGTTGAATGTGACCAGCTGAAAAGTGAACAGAAAGGGGCTTACTCCCTGCACCCTCACAACAATCATAGTGGATACTCTCAAATGATTAATTTTCGTTAAAGATAACTGCATCTAATGCAGATTTAGATTCTAGAGATCCACTATCCTCAAAATCGAGCCAAGGGCCATTGCCCATTATACGTGAAGTAATCTCTTTTTGGAATACTATTATCGAAGGCAAAAGGATAGAACTTGCCAATAAAGCAAGTATTAGTAATACCATCATTAGGACAAAGAAGTTCTGTAGACCCGGAATAGAAACGAATAACCCAGCTGAGAGACCTGCACATGTAGTTGCAGTTGTTTCGAATATTGTTTGCCCTGTTTTGGCTACAGATTTAACGATACCTGCAGGTGTCTGTCCTTCGTCTTTTATTCGATCAACAATATGAATAGAGTCATCAACGCCAATACCGAAAACTATTGTTCCAATCATTGCAGTAAATACGTTAACGCCAACATTACCAAATCTCATTAGCAGAGGTTGCCATAGCACTACTACTGCTACTGCAGACATTGTAAAAATAGCTAACTTTGGGGAACGGAATAAGAAAGCCATCGTAATCAATAAAATGAACATAGTCCAAATAGTGGTCGAACTCTGAGCTTTGTGTATCCCAGCATTGATATCTATGGAAACAGGTAAACCCCCTGTTAGAAGTGAATTATACGTATCATCTACATCAATTGCTGTACATTTGAGGACTGTTATGCATTCATCTTCTCCTTGAAGTATATCGTCAATTGAATTACGAAGAAGAGTTGCATCAGCAAGATTAATGTAAGGTTGATTCGCATAAACTAAAGTTTTAGTCTCTCCATTACCCTCATCTGCATTCATTAGCATAGAACGGATTTCCGGAGAAAGTGTATCAAATGCAATATTCACCATATCTTCTCTGCTAGAAACTGAATATGCCCAACATTGAGGGCTAAGAGGATTTTCTACAGGATTTGATTTATCCCAACATTCATCATGTAAAATATCCCAAAGGCTCTCATCATAAATTTCCAAACCAGATAAATTAACATCTACGTGTATGGCTTTGAGAATATTTACTAAACTGATTGTATCTGTTTCAGGCACATTATCTACAAGAACTTGTAATTTTTCGATAGAGTCCAATATTGGTATGTCCCTTATAGCAGCAGTACCATTTACTGAACCTCTTTCTTCTGCATTTACAATGAACATATTTACTTGACCCCCTTCAAAGACCGCGCTATATTCTCTTAAAGTCTCGTAAGATTCAAGATTTGGAGGTACTTCATCGGGACCTGCACTGATTTGTTGCCCCATTGTTTGCGCAAATATTGAAACTCCCGCAATAGTGAAGCCGATTGCAACTATTAGGACCAAAAGGGTAGAACGGACTGGAATCTGACCAATCTTATTCCAGAGAGCATCGAACATCTTACTAGGTCCTTTTCTGTACCTTAATAATTCAACTAAAGCAGGAACCATAATCATTGAAAAGAAAAAAGTAACAAATATTCCAAGAAGAAGAGTTGTTCCAACTGTCCGCATAGGTTGTATAGGAACTAAATATGTCCAAGTCAATACACTAAAACCAATAATTGTAGTTAATGCTGAAAGGAAAATTGCATTACCTGTAGTCAAAGCAGCCTTAACTGTGGCAGTAAGACTAATCATAGGATCCCAAGGATCAATATCTTCAATTTGTAAACCATCTCGATTAGCAGCCCAAGCTTTTTCCAAACGTTCTTCAATTATTTCTACACGATTTTCTTCTATTCGATTAGTTAAGTGTAATGAATAATCGACACCTAATCCAACAAGTATGGGACCTGCTGATATTATCATAGGGGTTAACATGATATCTCTAATCATAATTATGCCAAATGTTACAGCTAAACTCATCGCAATAGGTAAACCGCCCACAATTATCACCTTTGGATTTCTGTGAAGAAATAACATTGTAAGGCAAACAAGAAGCCCACTTATTGGTAACATAGTATCTACTAATTCATCATAAATAGAATCTGAAACATCATGAAGCACTGGCGTCAAACCAGTGATAGTTACGGCCTTCCTATCGGGAATATCGTCTAGCCTATCTCTATCCATGGTGGTTGTTGGATTGGAATAAGGGTCACGGTTACATAACTCACAATTACTTCCAGACTCTTCGTAAATTAATTTGTTAGCATAGGCAATAAAGGCCTTGTGATCTTGGACTAGCCCCTGCTTAGAGTCCTGCCGAGGGGGAACATCAGTGCCTTCCATTTCGAAAATAATACCCATAACAATTACACCAGTGTCCCAGATTCCGTCATTATTTGTGTCTCTAACAAATGATTCTAATAATGAACCAGTTTGATCCACTAAATTGTCAATTCTTTCTTGTTCATCGGGTATAGAATATCCTTCATTCGGATTCGTACTAGATGCAGTACATTCATCGTTTTGCCCAGTAGGTAGACCGTATTTTTCTACCGCACAATTAAATCGATAACTTGAAGAATTTGCCTCTTTAATGATTTGAGAAGGTGAAAGAACCCATATGACTCCATCGATCTCCCCTCTATCGTTCTTATATTGGTCTAGGCCTGATTGGTAACCACTTTTTCCTTTATTTCGGTCATCTCCTTCTAACCAAGATAATTGCTGAAGAATATGTTCATCAGTGATGTTTTCGGTACCATACTCATTCCCAGTTGCTGCATTATTCGTTTGGATATAAAGTATGAAAATATCGGTAGCCCAAGGGGCTTCTCTAACGTCCAAAAGTAGTTCAGTAGAATCCGCACCATCTGGAAGATATATTTCTATGTCGCCATTTATTTGTTGTTCGAAATCCATAGCATCTTTACCGATCAATGCTGTAGACAAAAGAAGTAAGGCAACTATGAATCCCGGACTCCTCAAGACAGCAGAATACGTCAACTCTGCTAAACGAACGGCAGCATAGGAGAAGACATCCAAAGTCTTATCGATAGCTTCTGCCCCTTTCTGATATACTTTCCCCAATGGACCAGACATTACTGTATCCCTAAAATTGAATGAAGCATCTCTTAGAGGTGCTACACCTGCAAAGAATCGTTCCCAAAATACAACCTCATCATCTTCACTAATACTTGAATCACGCGACCCATCAGAGCCGTCAGGTACATCGTTCACGAACTAGTGCCCTAAGTAGGACCAAATGAAATAATCGCATACCGATTATACAAAGTCTCTAAATTAAGCATAATTTTAAATTTTCTAAATCATGAAAAAACAAACATCAAATATGAAAATATTAATCCGTATGGACAGAACAAGTGTACGAATTACTGAAATTAAATGAGTGCCTCGGAGGATTGATAATATGGCGAGACGTAGGAAATCTTTGACACCAAAAGGAAGAGACGACGATGTCAGAATGATTGCAGGATTTGCAATAGGATCTATCCTTACTGTAATAATGATACTAGTTGTAATCATTGCACCTCCTGCAACTATAGGTCCAAGTGAAGGTGAACTCGCTCCTGACTTTAGCACGGATGCTTATACTGGTGCCAGTTGGGAAAATTTCAGGTTATCAGATACTTTTGATTATGAGTGGGATGAAGGAGAACAAGGCGAATGGATATTAATTCAATTCATCGATACAGATTGCCCTTACTGTTGGACTGAGGGAGAAAAAATGAGTGACCTCTATGCACAATGGTCTAGTGATGTAGAATTCATTACAGTAGCAGTAGAGCTTTCTATTTCTGGCCATGATAGTAATCGCCAAGAAATAGAAGCTTTCCGTGATAAGACTAATTATGGAACGGGAGAGAATGATGGAGACGGTTGTAATTCAGGAAGAAATAATTGTATTGACCGACCAGGAACTGTTCATGAATGGAGTTATGTAGAAGCCACAAGTGGAATCATGAAAGATTGGGAAATTAGTGGTACACCATTCCTAGCAATCCTACAACCAGATGGTTATGTTGCTTGGAATCAATATCAAAATAATGGAGAATCCATTGGAGATGCTATGCAGAGAGTAGTTGGTGGTTCTCAATGAACGATGCATTGACTGACCCTGTATTGTTAGCCTTCATCGGTGGGCTATTGATTAGTACTTATTTCATGTTCATAGGAGGTTTCAATACCACCCAACTTCTAATTTCATCATTAGGATTTGCAGGTGTTGGAATAATTTCCTCAACTTATACATATATCATTCATAATAAAATGGTAGTTCAAGGAACTACTTCATTTTGCTCATCAGAAGGAATAGTACAATGTGGTTCAGTAATAGGGGACCCAACTTGGAATAATTTATTTGGCATACCATGGGGAATATTCGGTATAGCTTCATTCTCATTATTAATTTTCTTAAGTCTATCCTTGTACCTAGATAGGCACGCTAAGTGGGCAGAAAATTTTCTGAATTATTCATGGGTTGCATCACTAGCAGGTTTGCCTTTTGTAATCTTGTTAGTAGCTATTGAATTGACTCAAGTTGAAGGAGCACCTCACATCTGTCCATTCTGTACAGTAGCACACATATCGCTAGTTGGATATGTTATAGCCATATATTATCTGAAAAAGAATAAAGATACAGGGAAATGGATTGATCAGGGGTGATATGAATGGAATTAGTTACAGGAGGAGCGGGATTCATTGGGTCTCATTTAGTAGATTCTTTAGTTTCAAAAGGTCTGAAAGTTCGAGTGTTAGATAATTTTAGTAGTGGAAGGCAAGAATTTTTAGAACATCATGACGGAACAAATAATGTAGAAATTGTAATAGCGGATTTGCTTGATTTAGATGCTGTAAAAAGTGCTATGAAAGGAATAGAAACAGTACATCACTTGGCTGCAAACCCAGACATTAGATTAGGCACTGAGATAACTAATACTGATTTACAACAAGGAACTATTGCGACATATAATGTCCTAGAAGCAATGCGCCATAATAACGTAAAAAGAATTTCATTCGCATCATCAAGTGCCATATACGGTGAAGCCAGTGTTATGCCAACACCAGAAACTTATGGTCCAGTTCTACCAATTTCATTGTATGGCGCATCTAAGTTAGCTTCAGAGGCATTAATTAGTTCATGGTGTGGAACCTTTGGTGGCGAGGCGTGGATAAATCGTTTTGCGAATATTGTAGGACCTCGGGGGACGCATGGAGTAATTTTTGATTTCATCCATAAACTGAAAAAAGATCCTAACAGATTAGAAGTTTTAGGAAATGGATTACAAGAAAAATCATATATGTCGGCAGAAGATTGTGTAAGAGCCATGGTACACTTAATAGATAATGCTGAGGAAAAAGTCAGCCTTTACAATTTAGGTACTGGAGACACATGCTCAGTTAGAAGAATTGCAGAAATTGTTGTAGAAGAAAGTGGATTAGACAATGTATCTATTGAATATACAGGTGGAGATAGAGGTTGGGCAGGAGATGTTCCAAAGACTTCTTTAGATGTAGAATATTTATTCTCAACTAATTTCAAACCGAAAATGCAGTCAGAAGATGCGATAAGGTATACAGTAAAGGAATTAATTAAAGAAATCGGCCTTTGAATAAAATCAAAGCAGAAATAATAGTAATACTGATAAAAGGTATGAAAATACTAATTCCATCATTATTTGATGGAGGTCCCAATAGAAGAGATACTGCACCTAATGTAGATCTTTGACCGTCGTCAGTATGTTCATGTGCTGCAACGATAGAAATGTCATTAATATCTTCATCAGATAAAATATAGTCCAAATTTACCGTATATCCATCAGATGTTCTGATTATAGAGATATTAGAAAACCCTGAATTGAAATTATAATCGGTTAATATTTTACCATTAGAGTGATTCTCTAGAATATCTATATTCACATAACCTTTGGTTACATCTTCATGCCAAGTAATACCATTAGTAGCTAATGACTTCTCGATACTTGTATCTTCTAACAGGAAAATACTTGCTTGAGAATCGCTGATATTATCTTCCGAAACGAAATCGACTACTAATTTGAGTGAGTTATTTGTTTCATCTTTAGATACCATTATAGAAATCGGAGTATCTGAATCACGATTACTCTCTGAATTCAAAAGAGCCCTGTCTAAATCTACTGGTGCTACTAGACCTTTTATCTGGTTATCACTATCAAACCAAAAAGAAGGCGCTAAATCTTGACCATTTGGGAAATTAGAAAGTCTCTCCGAAGTAATAGAATCTCCTAAAGGGTCATCAACAGGATCGTGTAAAGCAATCCTAATCAAACGGGACCCACGTTCATCTACAAAATTACTAATCCATGGGTCAATTTTAGCACATACATCACACCATGTTGCAGTATACTGTTCCATTAATACTGAGTTTCCACCCTCAACATACCAATTATTATTTTTATCTTCAGCGATTGAAATGGGAGAACTAAAAATCATAAAAAATAAAAAAAATGCAATATAGAAGGTTGATTTTTCTCTCATCTGAACTATCCTAAACGGTTCCACTTCATAACTAAGAGGCTGGACGATGCTCACAGATGAGTAAGCGCTGGTACCAAGAAAACCGTCGCGACCCTTGGCGTAGACAGGCTAAATCAAAGGGTTACAGAGCCCGTTCAGCGTATAAATTAAAACAAATTCAAGAGAAATTTGAAGTTATAAGAAAAGGAGATTATGTTCTCGACATAGGATGCCATCCAGGCGGATGGACACAAGTTGCCGTAGAAGAAGTAGGTGATGATGGCTATGTGATAGGAGTAGATCTACTTTCAACATCCCCAGTAGAGGGTTCTACAATAATAATAGGCGACATAACAAATCCCAAAACGATTGAGCAAATTGATAAAGAGCTGGAGGGGCATTACCTTAACTGTGTGATTAGCGATATTTCTCCAAGACTAACTGGAAGATATGATACAGATCAGGCAATATCACTTGAGCTTTCTACAATGGTCTTAGATGCGGCTATGCCGATACTAACTCCTGGAGGTTCTTTTGTAACAAAGATATTCCAAGGAGTAGGAATTGAGGGGTTAATAGATGCAGCGAAAATGAGGTTTTCTAGTGTACAAAGATATGCACCAACTGCTTCTAGAAGTTCATCATCAGAAACATACCTAGTATGTAGAAATAAACTGCCAAAGGTAAGAAAAGAAGCAAAAGGAAGGACTGCATACGAGCAGCTAAAAGACCATCTAAAGGACCTAGATATAGTCATTGAAGAAGAAGATGAAGAACAAATAATTTCAAAAATAGGATTTAGGAAATATACAAAATCAGAATGATTTTTTATACCTCTATCCGGCATAAATTATATATCGCAAGAACAACATTTTATATACCCTTCATTTTTTGGTAGTGACTAGGAGAATCTATTTGATGAATGTAAGACGATTATCTAATATCAGCCGAAGAACGAATGCCATGGTAGTTGGTGCTACCATGCTTGCACTAATGCTCGTGCAAACAGTCAGCGCAGGAACTGTAGATCCTGCAGCAAAGGGTTATAACAACTTAGAAATGTTAACTTTCTTTACTTTCTTCGTCGGCTATATTGCAATGGGTGCGGCCTTCGTATTCTTCCTTGTTGAAAGAAATAACGTCGCCCCTCAATACAGAACTACAATGACAATTTCTGCATTGATTGTTGGTATTGCTGCAATGCACTACTACTACATGAGAGGAGTTTACATTGAACACGATGTAGTAAGCATCCAATACAGATATATGGATTGGATAATCACGGTTCCACTTATGGCTTTAAAATTCCCAAGTTTAGTAGGAAAAGATGCAATCACAGATTCTAATGTTGCAGGTATAGGCTTCACAGGAATTTGCTTCCTAGGTGCTATCATTATGATAGGATTCGGATATGCAGGAGAAGCAGGTCTGATGGATGGATTGATTGCACTAGTTCTAGGTGGAGCAGGTTGGGCTATGATTATTGTAGCAACGGGGACACCTTGGACAACAGGTAAAGGCGTAGATAACAGTAAAATCGCTCCTGAGCTAATGTGGTCTACAAATGCTCTAAGATGGTTTATCGTTGTTGGATGGATTATCTACCCTATCGGTTACTTATTCAGCCCAGAGGTTGGAATGTTGGAGAATGTTAGCCAAGAACAAATGGCTGTGCTTTACAACATTGCAGACATGATTAACAAGATCGGTTTCGGTGTTGTTGCATGGATGGGTGCTAAAAAAGCAACCGAAATGATGGCTTAATTTTGTTGAAAAATTAAATTTTCAGAAATACGTAAAGGAAGGGCTGGGGATTGAATCCTCAGCCTTTCCCTAAATACTTAAACTTAAAATTATTCTGATTCTCTATCGTAAGGCACTATATTCTGCCACTCTGAAGCATCTGATCTAGAAACAATTGCTTCAACCCAATCTGTTTTTGAACAATTGAATACTTCGTGAGGAAGCCCCGGTTCAATATAGAACATATCACCCGCACTATGAATCACAGAACTACGGCATCCAGGACCAAATTCATGCCTAACACTTCCTTTCAGTAGGAATACCATGACATCAAAATCAACGTGGATATGAGCCTTAGCAATACCACCGGGTGGAATAAACGCTTTATTCATTGAAAGTTTAGTAGAGGGAGTATTCTTTGCAGAAAGCCCTGCACCATATTGAATATTATTCCAACCTCTAACTTTGTGAACTTCTCTAAGGCCATGAATACCACCTACGTCCTCCACATATTTTTTCAAGTCGGTTTGCTCGCCTTCCAGAGTTAATTCTTCTTCGCCCACTATACCACTAAACTCTGCTGTAAGGAATTACTTACAAAATGACCTGTCTGAGGTCTAAAACAGCATACTGAGCAGTATTTTCTATTTGGTCTCTTCAATCAAGCCTAAAAAGGGGTGGTGGCTCGCCGGCTTCATCCGAGGAAGTAATATGGTAAGTAGAGCAGAAGTATGTACATCATCAGGAGTCCCTCTAGTGGATAATAAAAGCACTGCTTTCCCTTGCCCTGATTGTGGGGAGTCAATCGGTAGAAGCGCTCAATGTCGTACACAGGCCGTCCCTTACATTTGCCCTAATTGTGGATTCCAAGGACCTTGAACAGGTGTTAATTATGGGTCACGTCGTTGTAAAATATAAAGTAACTGTCAATAATCCTGAGGATGGAACTCCTGATTATCAGTCGATGGCTGATATGATTGATTCATTTGAGGAAGTTCAAGCAGTAGAAATTAAACCTTTAGCTTTTGGTATGATGTTCATTGAAGTTCAAGTTGTTCTTGGCGAAGGAGAAGGGATTGTCGATGAATTCGAACAAAGAGTTAGATCAATAAATCCACTAATTGGGCAAATAGAAGCATTAGAAATGGGACGACTTTAGTTCATTTCAAAAATCATCTAACTTCTAGTTAATAATGATCTAAGGGTGAACGCATTAATTCACGCATTAATACCGTAGCATACGTTCCGGGAGGAAGTATGAATTTAACTCTAAGATTAGCACCTTCATAAGTCCATAAATCATTATCCTTAGGTCCTTCCTCCCAGCGTTTTGATACTGATGAATCTGGGATTTCAGGTACTTCTTCTATGGAAAAATCACGGAACATAACAGATAACGGCCTTCTGGTGCCGCTGGTTGTTAAACGAGGTATTGCTGAGACTCTCCATTTTATTGAGTCCAGATTCGTATCTACTAGAGCCTTCTTTTCAACATCACCTGGCTTGCCACTAGCGATTACTACATCATTACCCGGTAGAAGTCCAGTTACTGCTAATCGGCCTAGAAGACAGTTTCTTCTACATCTTTCTAAATTTGTCTCACTGACTTCTGATAATTTACCTACATCAATTCTTCCACTAGCTAAAATAGGTGCAACTAAATCACCAATAACTGGTTCTACTAAACTAATATTTGACTTAAGACGACCTGCGAGTGCATGATTAAATGCTAGAGATTGTAAAGAATGTACAGTTAACAACTGTAATGATGTAGGCATACTTTTGTATGCCTTAATCCAGTTATCTGGTTGATTTTGTAAACTTTCTAGCATACTCCTTTCATAGCCCAAATGCTTTGGTATAATTTCAAGACACTTTTCAGGATCTTTTGTTTCACGCCACATAGTTCTGACTTTATCGGTTTCCTCACCATCATTGAGACCCCGCATTCCAAGATACAAATTTACTGCTTCTTCAAAATCATCGGATACAACCGCACGCCCGACCTCAGGAGTTACAGGCCTGGTAGAACCGAAACGCTGAGGACCTATCCAGTTAGGAAAAATATTTTCACCTAATCTTTCTGACATCTTAGATACTAAATCTAGTACTCTACGCATTGCCTCTTTTCCTTCAAGAGGAGTTCCATCAGAATCGCAACATCCTCTTACAGTTATTGCGAAACGATTCCCATCATGATCTGACATCCCTATCTTTTGGTGGGTTCTACCGAGTATCTCTAATGTGGAATCAGGGATTTTCACCTCCTCTACTCTTTTTTGTGGCGCATCTATAACCAATAATTGAGTAGTAATTGCACGCTTATCTTTAAGTCCAGAAGAAAAGATACGATTTCGATTTATACCACACGCTCTAGCCAGTCTCTTAAGGAATCTATTTGTTTCCCAATTTACTAATGTTGCCCTGACTACAGTGAATCGTCCTTTAGGGTCCAATGCAGGAATTGATGAAACTTCTTCCACTCTAAAATCTTCTACACGTACTTTCAAAAGTCCGCCAATACCATGGCCTTCAACAGCACCTGAACCAAAGCCAAGATATTCTTCAATGGACTGATTATCCATATATTACAACAACGCTTAGAGTTTGAGATTGGAGTATTCTTTGTTAATTCCTGCACAAAGGTCACGGAATACTTTCTCTGCTTTTTTACCTTTAACACAACGAACGTACAGTTCAGGCTCATCCAAATCTGGATGCTTCTGGAAATAGTTTGAGTATTCTACATCCTTACTATCGTTCAATCGGGAACGGAACAATTGTAGGGTTGAATGGTTTTCTCCGATAATTCTGAGACGAAGTTCGGTTCCTTCGTTTTTTAGCACCTTGATTGGCATAAGACAACCGCTCGACTCGCCACTCCTTTTTGAGGGCTTGCCTCTGAATGCAGGACCCTCTGGGTCCATGAAGCGGTCTAAGTTTAACACCGACATTGATTCGGACAAGCAATGATGCGGGCGGATTCAAGAGATGAAAGGCTCGCTGAAACTTTCAGTAGATTGGCCCCAGCAATCCTTTTTGTGAGTTTATTGTTAACAGTAGTAACCGCTTCCGCACTCCTTCCACTACCTGAATTTACAACCGATCTCTCTTCATTCGCGCCAGAAAATGATGCAAAAGAAGCGGAAGAACGTATGGACTTGGTTATGACAAGTACGCCAAATAGAATATACGTACAAGTAAATCCTAGTGAAGAAGGAGCTAATGTCCTCGAAATCGGTGCTTTACAACAAATGGCTAATGATTTAGAAAGTATTAATTTGATATTTGGAGATGACATCATATCTCACATAAATATCGCAAATATTCTAGATAATATTCTCGAAGAAAGAGATAACCAAAGTAGAAACATACAAGATTTTGAAGAATGGGATGATTTACTTATTGCGATAATTTATGACGATGAAAAGTGTACTGATGCGATAGGAAATGATCAAGCAGTAGCATCAGCAACATTTGCTCGAGACGCTCTACTCAACAAGGATTTCAATTACCTCGGAGTCTGTGATTGGATAGAAGGCCAGGGAGGGTCTTCTACCCCAATAGCATCAAGCGCAATGTGGGTAATAGAAATCAATGGGAACCTTGATTCTAAGGAGAGACAAGATTTATCAAAAGAAATAAGACATCATCTGAGCGAAAATATCAGTTCAAATGAAAATTCAGCTATCGATTATGGGGTGATTTCTGATGATCTGATTAGTAATGACATAAATGATACTACGTTGGATAATTTCATTTGGTTACTTTTGTTAGCAATTATAGTAGTAGTGTTTGTTCTTTCAATAGTCTTCAGATCTTTTCTGATGATTGCTGCGCCATTGCTAGGACTTTCTGCAGCACTGATATGGACTTATGGAACTATAACTCTTCTAGGTAGACCATTTTCAATACTTGAGGTTGCAGTAGCACCAGTCGTATTTGGATTGGGGATAGATTACGCAATACATCTACAGAGAGGTTATGAAGAGGCAACAGAAAATACATCTTCTGCGGCTCATGCATGGATTAAGTCATTCTCAATCATCAGAGTGGCACTAACCTTGGCAGTAGTCACAACTGTTTCTGCATTCTTAGCTAGTTCACTATCACCATTACCTCCACTACGAACTTTTGGCATAACTTTAGCATTAGGAGTAGTCTGCGCATTTATCGCCAGTACAGTTACAGTCGGTGCGTTACATGTAGTGGTAGAAAAGACCACTGGAGTTAAGAAAAGAAGAAACATTAAAGTTTCAGAATTTGCTAATATCGCAACACGAATACAGCAAAGAAATACCGCCCGTATACTATTAGTAGTCGTATTATTGACAACTAGTTCAGTGTTCCTAGCAGGGACAAAGTTAGATACCAGCTTCGAATTAACTGACTTTTTGTCTGAAGAGGATATGCCGATTATGGAAGTTCGATCGGACATTTATGATTCATATGATGCTGCTGCATGGAAATCCGTAACGATTCTCATAGAACCAAATCAGGGCGAAGAATCATTAACTGGTGAAAGAGATATACTTAGAGGATTAGAATTCTTAGACTTAAGAATATCTGCTATACCTGATGTAGTGACGCCGATAAATACGAATTCACAAAGACCTTCTTACGACGGTTTATATCCAATATTGAGAGATGCTGTTGAAATGGATCCTACATTCGGAGATTCACACCACCTAGGTATTTTTGATGGAGAATTAGATGTCATTGATGGCTTTGAAGAGGGAGATATTTCATTGGCAATTCATTCACTACTTCTTAATGATTCAGTCGGTGAGCCACTCAGAGGTCAAACATGGGCAGAAAGGACTTCAATGCATGTCGCACTAAACGAAGATAATTCATCACTTAGATATCTGAAAATCAGAGTAGATGTCATAGCAGAGACAAGTGAACAAACTTCTAATTTAGCTGAAGAGTTTAAAAAGCAAGCAAATCAACTTGAAGATGACGGATATATTGATGCAGAAGTATATATCGGCGGTGAAGTAATGATGATACACAGTATATTCTCGGGCCTAGTAGTTTCACAGGTTGAATCTACAGGAGTGAGTTTGTTGGTTTCTATATTCGTATTATTTGTGCTAACTAGAAGATTGGGGCAATCATTAGTTGTAATTCTACCAGTTGGAATTGCAGGTTCATGGGTGGTTGGATCTATGGCAGTTCTTGGTCTGAATTGGAATGTTTTGACTATTATGATTACTGCATTAACCGTGGGTCTGGGTATCGATTATTCTATACACGTATGGAGAAGTTTCGAGGCTAATCGAAATTCAGGATTAGGAGTTTGGGATTCTATGAGAAACATGTATGCGACAACCGGTACTGCTTTGATTATGTCAGCAGGCACGACTATATGTGGATTTTTAGTACTAAAATTATCACCAATCCCAGTCATACAAGATTTTGGAATTGTTAGTTCAATTTCAGTTGCATTTTCATTAATATTAGCATTATTCGTATTACCAGGATTATTAGCCGCAGAGGTTAAGACCTCGAGTCTTGATAATTAAACAGTTTCAATAACGGAAACAACCTCTACCATATCCAGTCCTTGTTCTCTAGCAACCAATGCTAAAGCCATCCACAGAGTAACTGGCCCTAAGGAACGTCTTTTCCTCTGTGCTCTTCTTACTACTTCTCGATTATCAAGCCTAGATTGATGAGAAATTAGCTTTATCAGTTTGGGGATATTACCTTCTGATCTATCAGGTGGTCTATCAACAACTTTTGTTGATTGAGGGTTTGATTGAATGACATTAACAACTATCTGAGGTTCTTCATTTTCTTCTGTTTTTGGGACCAAAATCTCACTATGAACAAAAATGGGAGGGTTAGATATCAAACGATAGATTGGCCTCCAACCTAAATTTGGTTGAATCTCTTCGATACCTTCGGCGGACTTAAGAAGATTATTTTCGTTTACTAGCCATCCAGAATCAGACAATTTATCAATCACTATTTTAGCTTCGTGTGGCCCCATCCATTGTAATTCGAGGGACCAAAAGCGAATCAATTCTGTGATTTCAACTTGACTCCGCTCTGAGAAACTCAGAAAAAGTAAACGAGAAATTTCATCAACTGAGTCATCGGGCATATTTACAAATTCTCAGACAGTATGATATAACTTGATTGTTTCTAAATAATTTGTGAGCATTAATACCGTCACTTGAATAGTGGGTGCCTCATCCGAACTGACGATTGTTTATGGCAAATGAGTATGTTGCAAGAGATCCACGTACTGGCAAAGTAATCAAAAACAGAGAAAGAACTGTAGAACTTGATATCAGATCTCTTCAACCGACTGAAGGAGCATGGCAAAGAATACCATTGTATGAAATTCTAAAGCTAGCATCGGGAGACATTGAACAATTACAACTATCACTTACTAATGGAGGAGGGTTCGTAAGGAGAATTGATGGAATTAGAGCATTAAGTAGAGTTTATGAGAATTTGATACCAAAGGCACATGAAACTTTACTAGAAGCATTAGATGATGACGATTCTGAAATAAGAATCGCTGGCTTGGAAGTGATGCCGAGTTTCTCTCTAAAGCTACATACCGATTTGATGATTTATCTATCTGATAGACTACAAGATAATGATTCAGAGGTTAGATTAACTGCCATGCAGACTCTTCAGAAAATGTCACCTATTTTTCCATCAGGATGCGAAGATATTCTAAGAAGAGAGTTGAGGCACAAAGATAAGAATCATAGAAAAAGTGCTTTTGAGGCATTAAGACTAACCAGTATTGCATGGCCTGAGAGCGGTTGTTTACACTTAGATGAGTTGATTCGAGAAGAAGAAGTAGATTTGAGAAGAAGAGGCTCAAAAATTTTACGTAATATCGCGGCCAAAGGAGGCCCTGCTGGATGGGACTTAATCGGATGGTCCCTAGAAGATGAAGATGCACAAGTTAGGAGGAATGCGTCACAATGCCTAGTTACTCTCGCAAACTCAGAACCAAGGATAGCATTGATATTAGTAGAACATGCGCTAAATGATGACGATACAAAAGTTCGTAATTCAGTTATCCGGGCTATGAAAAAGTTAGATATGCAAAGCCCAAGAGTTACTGATATGATACTAAGAGGGGCAAGGTCAAGAGACTTGAATCTCAGAACAGCTTGTATCAGTCAACTTTCAATCATATTAACAGGTGACCGTTTAAGAGAAAGTGCAGCCGAACTACTTCGTCAAGAAACTGATCCT
>CABXQY010000011.1 GCA_902514485.1 uncultured Candidatus Poseidoniales archaeon | reverse complement strand
ATCTTGTCATATTTCAACTAAAATATGATAGGATAATAGAATTGTGCGAAAAGACTCATTTAACGGCAGTTATGAGATATAAAATAATTAATATCGAGTTATAATTGAGATTTTAAAAGCAATTCTTTCTATAATTGAACATAATCCCACATGTATGTACGTAACTGTAAGTAACTTTTTAGATACTGGAGATGTAATGATAATACCGGTTTTTGAAGGATTTAAGAAAGCACCAAATAATGTAACCTCAAACCTAAGTAGAGGAGCAAGTATTGCAGTTAAATCTGCATTTTTAAGTGAATCATTTCAGGGGAAAATTGGAGAATCACTGAGTGTTTGGACTAAAAATTGTCAGGTAATCTTGTTGGGATTAGGCGGAAAAAAAGATTTGACATTGAAGAAATCTAGAGATAATGGTGCTAAAATTTTCGCATCACTTTCAAAAAATCATGGAACCAAGATTGTGATTCGATATACTGCTGGCTGGAATGTTAAAAAAATGACAGCCTTTGCCGAAGGAATGATTCTAAGAGATTACTCATTTGATAAATATCAAAAGAAAGAGGATGATAAAAAGGGCCCTTGGTCCCTAACATGTCAAACCATAGAAAGATATCAAGACGAACTAGCCTTAGCAGTAAATAGAGCGCAAGCAATAGCTACAGGAGTTCATTTGGCGCGTGACTTGGGCAATGAACCTGCAAACAAACTGTACCCTGAAGAATTTGGGAGAAGGGCTCTTGAATGGTCAAAAGATAAGCAAAATGTAGAAGTTGAAGTTTGGAATAACGATCGTCTCAAAGAAGAAGGGATGTTTGGGCTTATCGAAGTTGGTAAAGGAAGCATACATAAACCTTGCATGGTATTTTTTCGTTTGAATCCAGGTGCTGATAAAGATTTAGAAGTACCTTGTATCGTTGGAAAAGGTATTACTTTTGATTCGGGAGGAATTTCAATTAAGGGTAGTGCAGGAATGGATGAGATGAAATTAGATATGCATGGCTCAGCTACAGTCTTTGGTTTATTTCAAGCCCTTCATGCGAGTGGTTATGATGGACGAATTAATGGAATTACTTGTATGGCTGAAAACATGCCTAGTGCTGAAGCATATCGCCCAGGAGATGTAATTGATACATATTCAGGTAAAACAATAGAAGTTTTGAACACTGATGCGGAGGGCCGAAATGTTCTCGCAGATGGATTATGGAAAGCTAGTGAACTAAATCCATCTTATATCATAGACTTAGCGACACTAACTGGATCAATTGTTATTGCACTAGGCCATGAAGCTACAGGATTATTTTCTAATAATAAATTATTATCACAGAAAATACAGGATGCTGGAGACGAAGTAGATGAGATTTCCTGGCCTATGCCACTTTTACCTGCTTTTGAAAAACAAATGACATCATCAAAAATCGCAGATGTACGAAACCAAGGTAAAGGAAGATGGGGGGGAGCTAGCCAGGCTGCTGGTTTCCTAAAGCAATTTGTCCAAGAACGTGAAGATAAAGAAGGAAAAAAGTCGCAAATTCCATGGGCACACTTAGATATTGCAGGAACCGCTGGAATTTGGGGTGGTGAAACAAATGTCACTGTAGGTCATGGAGCTACAGGAGTTCAAGTACGAGCGTTACATCACTTAATTACACAGAAATAAATTACTCAACAAGTTCCTGAGGAATCAGTAAAAAAGCAATAATATACAAAATTATTAAGCTACCACCGGAAAGCAAAGTAAGCAAAGAAAATATCAATCTAGAGATAGTAGATGAGATTCCTAATTTTCTAGCAATACCTGAGCAAACACCTAGGAGGATTCTATCTGAACGAAGTCTCAAAAGAGGCTTCGCCCCCACATTGATTTTTTGCATAGAATTACCGGACAAAAAAATCACTCTTCATCTGAGTCAAGTACTTCAAAATCTGCTTCTACAACATCGCTTTCTTCATCTTCTGAATTATCTTCTTCAGTCATCTCTGCAGAAGCTGCTTCATACAGTTTAGACGAAAGATTATGCATTAATTCTTCCAATTCTTGGATCCTAGATTGAATTCCTTCATCGTCAAGATCATCATCAGAGACTGGTACATCATCATTGGTTATCATTGACTCTAATTCTTTGAGTTTCTCTAAAACTGGATTAACTACATCTTCAGTAAGTTTATCTTTTGTTTCATCAATTGTACGACGTGTTTGGTAAACTATACTATCGGCCGTATTTCTTAGTTCAACTTTCATTTTACGGCGCTTATCATCCTCAGCAAACTCTTCAGCATCACTTATTTTTTGCTTTATTTCTTCCTCAGAAAGAGAGGTTTGCCCCTCGATTTTAATCGATTGTTCGGTTCCAGTTCCAAGATCTTTAGCAGATACATTGACTATTCCATTAGCATCTATATCAAAGGTAACTTCAATCTGTGGAAGACCTCTAGGCGCAGGAGGGATCCCCATCAAATGGAATCTTCCAAGAGTCGTATTATCGTTAGCAAACTCACGTTCTCCTTGAAGAACGTGTACTTCGACTGCAGGTTGACTATCTTGAGCGGTTGAGAACGTTTCAGAACGTCGTGAAGGAATTGTAGTATTCCTTTCAATCATAGTAGTCATCACGCCGCCTAAGGTTTCAATACCCAAAGTTAGCGGTGTTACATCAAGAAGTAAAACATCAGTAACTCCTTCATCGCCTACTATAATTCCTGCTTGAAGTGCAGCGCCAAGAGCAACTGCTTCATCAGGATTAACACCTTTGAATGGAGACTTCCCTACTTCTGATTCGATAGCAGTTTGAACAGCAGGTATACGAGTTGAACCACCGACAAGAATTACCTTATCGACATCACCCTTACCAATTCCTGCATCTTTCATTGCTCTTCTGGTAGGGGCCATCGTTTTCTCGACTAATTTAGAGGTTAAATCTTCAAATTTAGCTCTTGATAATGAAAGATCAAGATGTTCGGGTTGTCCATCTTTCATAGTAATAAAGGGTAAATTGATTTGAGACATAGTAGTCCCAGAAAGTTCGATTTTTGCTTTCTCTGCTGCTTCCCTGAGCCGACTCATTGCTTGCATATCTTTAGTTAAATCAATACCAGAAGTTTTCTTATATTCATTAGTAATCCATTCCACAACTTTTTGGTCAAAATCATCTCCTCCGAGTTTATTATTGCCACTAGTTGCTTTGACTTCTATCTGCGGCTGCCCATCTACCTGATATATTTCCAGAACAGATACATCGAATGTCCCTCCACCCAGGTCATAAACGAGAATTGTTTGATCTTCGGCCTTATCAACACCATATGCCAAAGCAGCAGCTGTAGGTTCATTGATAATTCTCAATACTTCAAGACCTGCTATACGGCCTGCATCTTGAGTAGCTTTTCTCTGAGCATCATCAAAATATGCAGGACATGTGATTACCGCCTGAGTGACCTCGCGCCCTAAATATGACTCCGCATCTGCCTTTAGTTTTTGTAGAATAAAGGCTGAAACTTCTTGTGGAGTATATTTATTCTCATCAATATCCTTCGACCAAGGGGTACCCATCTCTCTTTTAACAGAAAGAATAGTTCTTCCAGAATTAGTTACTGCCTGACGTTTAGCAGTAACACCTACTAAACGTTCTCCATCTTTACTAAATGCAACTACAGAGGGAGTAGTTCTTGCCCCCTCAGAGTTTGCAATTACTACTGCCTGACCTCCTTCAAGAGTTGCCACACAGCTATTTGTCGTTCCAAGATCTATTCCAATTACAGGTCCACTCATTTTATCACATCTTTTTTCAATTATAATTTCTTATATCGAATACTACATCCAGAATGCCATTATTTAGGCTCCATTCTACTATTTGATCTGCTATTTCAGGGAGATCAAATTTCTTAAATGGTCTTAACTGTGTCTTTCTAATTAATTGAAGAACTTTTCCTGCATCTATCAAATTAAGTTCTAATTCAGATTCAGTAATATCTAGTTGTCTAGATAAATCTATAGTTGCATACATTCTATCTTCATGAACATGAATATCTGCTTCTAAGAATTGCTCGTCCTCACTACCCTCATTTTCTAATTCTGCTTCAACAACTGGAGTAGGATTATTTACTTGAATGTTAACGCCCATATTTCTAAATAATTCTGAAATACCATCAGGACCATTCAACATAGATTCCATCGTTCTCCGAAATTCATCCGGATCGCCGTTAATATCGATTTTCATGTCCTTATTAGACATTTGTTCGGGATCTATGCCCATTTTCTCAAACTGCTCTCGAACTTGAGACATCATATTCTGTAGCATAGAAATATCGATTGGCATGCCCATTTTACTGAACATTTCAGCCATTTCTTTGAGCATTTTTTCCTCCCATTCATCTTTACTAGGATTACTCATTCATACCACTACTCAACTTAAGGTTGTATAGTCCGAAGTTGCCTTCCTTTATGAACCTCACGTAACTAATTCTTACTAACAATAACGAAAAATTATACAATATTAGATTGGAATCATCAGGAGCGGTTTCAAATCAGGTTAGTGAGTCGGAAGGGCTAGATGGCAGATGCAGAACATGAAGTTGCTTTGGAAGACACTGACCGTATACATGGACGGACGGCTCTAGTTCGTAATGTTGCGGCAGCGGTTTCTCTTTCAAATGCAGTTCGCTCAACACTTGGGCCCAGAGGTCTTGACAAGATGCTTGTAAGTGAATCTGGCGAGACAATAGTAACAAATGATGGAGTAACTGTTCTTGAAACTGCAAGAGTCGAACACCCCACTGCAAATCTATTGATTGCATCATCCAGCTCACAAGATAAGTCAGCAAGAGACGGAACCACTACTACGGTAATATTAATGGCGGAAATGCTACAAAATTCTCTAGAGTTAGTTCGTTTGGGAGTCCATCCATCTATAATTACTAAAGGTTATAGAATAGCCAATGAAGAAGCATTGAAAGAAATAGAGGCATTAGCACGTGTCGCAGATGATAGAAAATTAAGACGCTCGGTCATCACTACATCTTTACAGGGTAAAATAGATTCTTTACTTTCTTCACATTTGACGGAATTAGCATTAGAAGCAGCAGATTCTTTACTAGACGAGGAAGGTGGAAACGACTTAGAAAGATTACGAATAAAAAGACTGCAAATATCCGGAGGTAAGGCACTGGATAGTAAATTGTCCCCTGCCTTAATATTAGCTAAAACAAGGATTGATAATAATATGCCTGAATCATCTGAAGGAGGAAATATTGCAATACTTGATGGTTCATTAGAGAATAAAAAGTTAGAATTAGAAGCGCAAATAGAAGTAAGGAGCCTAGGAGTCTTAAATGAATTTCATGAAAGAAATAATAATCATCTTCAAATTATGATTGATCATTTAAAGGAGTTACAAATCGATCTATTAGTAGTTAGAGATGGCATTGCTGACGAGGCGATACCTATGCTTGCAAAGGCAGGAATTACTGCTTATAGAAGATTTGAAAGAGATGACCTAGAACGTTTATCGAGACTTACAGGAGCAGACATAATTCGTAATGTAGGAAGGATTCTTAATACTAATCTTGGAGTTTATTCTTCACGTTCGGAGAAAAATATCGGCTCAATTAATTATACCACTATTAAAGGAGAATTAGGCGGTGCCATGACGATGGTGATTAGAGGTTCAACGCCAGAAATAAGAGAGGAGGTTGGTAGGGCTTTTGACGACGCGTTGGGAGTTGGTTATAGACTAATAAAAGAGAATCGGATTCTACCCGGGGGAGGAGCAACACAAACGCATCTCGCAAGAAAACTAAGACAATTTTCAACTACACATTCAGGAAGAGAACAAATGGCAATAGAAGCTTATGCTGCCGCATTGGAAATTGTCCCTAGGACATTGGCACAGAATGCTGGCCATGATCCAATTGATACGCTTCTGTCGCTATCTGCGGCTCAATCTAAAGATAAAACAAATGGTGGTTGGATTGGTATTGACGGAAATTCAGGAGAAGTTTCAGATATGTATGAAGAAGGAATTTTTGACGCTATTTTTGTAGCAAAGCATGCAATTATTGGCGCTACTGATGCCGCGATAAGCGTCCTAAGAATAGATGATGTGTTGTGGGCAAAACAAGGTCCGGAGACCCCAGATTGGAGTAACCAGATTAATGATAACTGATTTATTTGGTTAAATTTTCAATCATATCTTTAACTAACTTTTCCAATTCAAATTCGGGTTTCCATTGCCAATCATTCCTTGCAACCTCATCATCGACAGAATTTGGCCAGGAATCTGCATAACTCTGACGAATATCTGGTTCATAATTACAAATGAATTCGGGGATATGCTTAATAATCTCAGAAGATAACTCCTCTGCAGTAAATGAAAGCCCTGAGATGTTGTATCCGCAACGTGCCGAACTAAGAGATTCAATAGGTTGTTCCATTAGTGTAATTGTAGCTCTGATTGCATCCTCCATGTACATCATAGGAAGTTTCGTATCAGCTCTCAAGAAGCAGTTATACAATTTTTCGGGAGATAATGCAGAGTGAAATATATCTACTGCATAATCTGTGGTGCCGCCACTGACTGGAGATTTCCAAGAAATTAAACCGGGGTACCTAATACCTCTAACGTCAACCCCATACTTTTGCCAATATATCATCCCTAGTATCTCACAATCAACTTTAGTCATTCCATACTTAGTTGAAGGGTTCAAGGGAGTTAATTGAGGCGCATGCTTCGGGGCATCGGGACCGAAAACTGCGATTGAAGATGGGATAAATACGCGTATTTTATTTTTCCTAGCGGCTTCTAAGATATTTTTTGTCCCGCCTACATTAATCAATTCACATAGTTCTGGTTTTTCTTCACCCTTAGCCGAAAGAATTGCTGCTAAATGATAAATTATTGTAATATTCTCATTTTCAACTAACTCAAATATTTTATCACTATCGAGAACATCAAGAATTGTAAATGGGCCATTTAACATACAGGGATGATCAGGTATTTCACGTATATCACTGGCTAAAACATTTGCAGAGCCATAAGTCTCCCTTAGATTTTCTACCAAATCAGTACCAATTTGTCCGAGGGCTCCTGTTACTAATATTCGACCCTCCCCCAATCGCAGCATATACTCTCGGGAAGGAAGGAGATACTTAGACTTAGCAAAGGCTATTCTATAAGGCCCGGAGAAGGAATGTTGATAGGCGAGACACGTTGGCTTCAAATCCCGTTGATTGAATGAAGTATGTTGTTGTAACGGGAGGAGTCTTGTCAGGACTAGGTAAAGGAATAACAGCGAGTAGCATAGGCGTATTGCTAAAATCCGCTGGACTAAGCGTCACTTCAGTAAAAATAGATCCATATCTTAATTGTGACGCAGGGACTATGTCGCCCTTCGAACATGGAGAAGTCTATGTCCTAGATGATGGTGGAGAAGTTGATTTAGATTTGGGGAATTATGAAAGATTTCTTGATATTTCTTTAACCAAAGATAACAATATTACAACAGGTAAAGTCTACCAAGCTGTTATTGAAAGAGAAAGAAGAGGCGACTATCTCGGTAAAACCGTTCAAGTTATTCCCCATATTACTAATGAAATACAAGAATGGATAGAAAGAGTCGCAAATTTATCAAGTGATGGGAGTGGGAAAACTCCTGATGCTTGCGTAATAGAATTAGGAGGAACTGTAGGAGATATTGAGAGTGCTCCTTTTATTGAAGCATTAAGGCAGTTCCAATTTAGAGTAGGGGAAGATAATATTTGCTTTGTCCATGTTAGTCTAGTACCAGTAATGGGACCAGTAGGTGAACAAAAAACTAAGCCAACACAACATACTGTGAAAGAACTAAGAGGACTGGGAATAATTCCAGACATTCTTGTATGTAGGTCAGAATATCCATTGAATGTTGAGACAAGGGAAAAGTTGGCTGCATTTTGTCATGTATCGCCAGAGGCAGTTGTCTCAGCACATGATGTTTCAAATATATACAGAATTCCAATACTTCTAGAAGAGCAAGGAGTAAGTAAAGTTCTAGCTAAAGAAATAGGATTTGATTTACCAAATTCAAGACCACTACTCGACGATTGGATTCAAATGGCGAATACTGTTGATAATCTAGATGAAGTAATAACAATAGCAATGGTAGGGAAATATACGGGACTTTCAGACTCGTACCTTAGTGTAATTAAAGCTCTACAGCATTCATCATATGAAGTCGATAGGAAATTAGAAATTAATTGGATTGAATCTGAAAATCTTGATGAAAAGAAAAAAGATGAAGATCCTGAAAAATATTCCGAAGCTTGGAATGTTCTAAAAAATGCAGATGGAATTCTTGTACCTGGAGGTTTTGGCATAAGAGGAATAGAAGGAAAAATAAAGGCTGCAGAATATGCAAGAATAAATAAAATACCATACTTAGGAGTTTGCTTGGGATTACAGATTGCAACAATAGAGTTCTGTAGAAATGTCCTAGGAATGAAGAATGCAAATTCTACAGAATTTGACGAAGATACGCCTCAACCAGCGGTTGTATTTATGCCCGAAATTTCTAAGACACACATGGGTGGAACAATGCGTCTAGGCACGAAACCTACCCCGTTTCTAGTCGAAGATTGTAAAATAAAAAGGCTTTATGGAAATAAAACATATGTCGATGAAAGGCATAGACATAGATATGAAGTTAATCCAGAATTAATAGAACTGATAGAGGCTGCTGGTTTAATTTATGTTGGTAAAGATGAAACCGGTCAGAGGTGCGAGATTATGGAATTAAATGATCACCCATATTATGTTGGCACACAGTATCACCCTGAATTTAAATCAAGACCTGGTAAACCAAGTCCACCGTTCCTAGGATTGCTTATGGCGGCAGCTGGAAAAGAAATTTAATCAACTGAAACAGGTAAAACTCTAGTTGTTCTGTAACCTTGTAATACCTTGAGGTATTTCTTAAGTGCAAATTTTTCATCTAAAATAGCGTCTCCTGTCTCTATACGTAAACGACGTACTGAGAGTAATTTAGCAGGAGTTACTACTCCAAGAACATTATCTATTCCTATTTCTCTAAGTACCCTTGGAGAAAGTTGAAGATTACCTCTACCAATTAAGAAACCTTGGCCCCCCATAGGAGAAAGAAGTAGAGTTATGTCCCCTTTATGCGAAGACAATAATTTTAATAATTGTAATTCATTCAAATCTTTACCTACTTGTTTAGACCCTATTGAAGCATCTATTCCTAGTACAGTTCCTTCAAAACCAATTTGATTCGAAATAGTTCTTAGCGTCCCACCTGAACCCCAAATAATTAGCCTATTGTCGGAGACCAATAGTTGCTTGATATGGTCTGAAAGTCCTTCGATTATCTCTTCTTCACCTGTAACCTCAACACGCATTTTAGCGCCTTGCATCCAACGTGGAGAGGCGGGGGTCTTTGCTTCAGCATAAAGGCGAACAACCCATTCGCCATCCCTATATTTATCTTCATCTAAATCAAGAACCTCGGTAGATGATATCAATAAGTCACCATTAAGCCATGCTGAAAGCACCTCAGCAGCTGCTTTAGGAGAAGATGCGAAACAGCCTGAATGCATTTTCACTCCACAAGGTATCCCTATTACTGGAATATCGGGTCTTTTCTCAGACTCTAATACTGAAATTATATCTCTAGTAGTACCATCTCCACCAGCATATAACAGTAAATCAATATTTGATTCTAATAATGAAATTACTAAATTTGAAGTATCGGATGCCTTTGTAGAATCTAGAGATTGATGAATAGTTGTGATTTCTCCAATTTTAATATCTTGTGATATCCAATCTGTACCCATCCTTCCTTTGCTAGTAAACCACTTTATGTCAGACTTATCACGATGTAAATTAGAAAAATATTCTAATACATCCATAACTCTAGGACCTGAACGGTCTTCTGCGCCTTGAGAACGAGCATATTCTGCCTGCCCGTCGGAACCTTTCAGACCTAAGCGACCACCTAAACCAGCGTCAGGATTTACTAACAGCCCAAGACGTACCATAAACTACCGCAAAGGGAGTGTGTTAATATCAATACAGCCTATCGCTTCACCATAATGCGTATCGTTATTGCACTTGGAGGGAATGCCTTACTCAGACGTGGTGAAGATATGACAGCTGAGAATCAACGTAAAAATATACAAAATGCTGTTAGTTCATTAGCACCAATAGTTGAACACAATGAGTTAGTAATAAGCCACGGAAATGGCCCCCAGGTAGGTTTACTCTCACTTCAATCAGCAGCTTACAAAGAAGTCGAAGAATATCCACTGGACATATTAGGGGCTCAAACACAAGGGATGATTGGTTACATGATTGAACAAGAGTTAGGTAATATATTACCGATAGAAGTACCAATTGCTTCAATTTTAACGATGGTAGAAGTTGATCCAGATGACCCCGCTTTTAACAACCCTACAAAACCAATTGGCCCCATATACAGCAAAGAAGAAGCTGAAACTTTGAAAAATAATAAAGGTTGGACAATTAAGAAAGATGGAGAATATTGGAGAAGAGTTGTAGCCTCACCTATACCTCATAGAATATTCGAATTAAGACCAATACACTGGCTTTTGGAAAATAATGCTGTAGTAATATGTGCAGGAGGTGGAGGAATCCCTACTATCTATAATAAAGAAGGAAATTTAGAAGGTGTGGAAGTAGTGATAGACAAGGACAGAGCTAGTTCTTTACTTGCCTTTGAATTAGAAGCAGATGTACTGATTATGGCTACTGATACAGATGGTGTCTACTTAAATTGGGGAACAGAAACAGAAAAAATCATTTCCAAAACTACTCCGGAAGAAATTAGAAAATATGAATTTGATACCGGTTCGATGGGACCGAAGGTAGAAGCTGCTTGTTCATTCATAGAACGTTCAGGACAAAGAGCTGTGATTGGTTCTTTGACAGATATTGAAGGCATGGTAAACGGAACCGCGGGTACTCAATTTATGCTAAAATAACTTTTAGACGAGTAATGGAATAGGCAAGGCATTCATATCATTGTGATGCCGGCGTAGTTAACGGAGGCACAGCGTATGTCTATGATTAGCGTAGAAATTAATGATAAGGAGACACATGAATATGCTTCAGGCATCAGTGCTGGAGAAGTATTGGAAAATGTATATGGAAAGAGATATGGGGCAGTAGCGGCAGTTGTCGATGGCATTGAAAGAGATATGTCATTCATCCTAGACTCAAATTGTAAAATTGAACCAATTTTAGGAGAATCCGATGAAGGTTTGTACATTCTAAGGCACTCCTGTGCACATTTATTAGCTCAGGCAGTTGTAGAAATGTTTCCAAACGCCAAACCAACTATTGGACCACCAATTGATCATGGATTCTACTATGACTTCCATATGGATCCAATCGGAGATTCGGAACTCAAAGAATTAGAAAAAAGAATGAATAAACTTGTTCGGGCTAATATTAAAATTGAGAGAGAAGAACATGAAAATAATGCTCTAAGAGAAATATTTTCCGATAATGAATTTAAGATTGAGATAATGGACGATAAAATAGGCCATGATATCGGGTCATCTGCATACAGGCAAGGTGATTTTATTGATCTTTGTAGAGGGCCTCATGTTCCTTCAACCTCTCACCTAAGGTGGTTTAAATTAACTAGTACGAGCCAAGCATATTGGCGTGCTGATCGTAATAGAGAGACATTAACTAGAATTTATGGAATGTGCTATGCGACTAAAGAAGGGCTAAAAGAAAGGCAGAGACAGATTGAAGAAGCTAGTAAAAGAGACCACAAGAAAATTGGAAAAGAAATGGAACTTTACATGATTGATGAATTAATTGGTAAGGGTTTACCAGTATGGTTACCGAATGGAGAAATTCTAAAATCAGAAATTGAAAATTATGCTTTAGAAACAGAAGAAAGTTATGATTACCAAAGAGTGACGACACCTGCTCTCGCAAAGCAAGAATTATTCGAATGTAGCGGGCACCTTCCTCACTACTCTGATGGAATGTATCCGCCTATGGAAATGGATGATGGGACGTACTACCTGAAAGCAATGAATTGCCCTATGCATCATTTAGTTTATCGTAATAAAAAAAGATCATATCGAGAATTGCCATTTAGAATTGCTGAATATGGCACCTGTTATCGTAATGAAATGTCTGGAGCTTTAGCGGGACTTTTACGTGTCAGAATGTTATCAATGAATGATGCTCATATTTACTGCACATTGGATCAAGTGGGTCAAGAAGTTGCTAACAATATTAAGATGGTACAAGATTATTATTCTAAATTTGGGTTTGAAAACTATCATTTCCGTCTATCATTATGGGACTCTGAGAATACAGAGAAATATATCAAACAACCTGAAAATTGGACCTCTACGCAAAATCACCTGAGAGAAATATTAGATGAACTTGAAGTCCCCTATGTGGAAGCAATAGGTGAAGCCGCATTTTATGGTCCGAAAATAGATATTCAATTTACAACTGCCCTAGGCAGAGAAGAATCAATGTCAACAATTCAACTTGACTTTGCTGCTAAAGAACGTTTTGAGTTATCCTATAAAGATGAAAATGGGAATGAAAATGGGGAAGTATTTGTAATTCATAGAGCCCCATTATCAACTCATGAAAGATTTGTAGCATTCCTTACAGAACATTGGGCTGGTAATTTCCCTACTTGGCTTTCACCTATTCAAGTTCAAATAATTACAATTTCTGAGAAACAGAAACAGTATGCGTCAAAAGTTGCTTCTATATTGAAAGAAAGGAAAATTAGAGTTTCTGTTGATGACTCAGATGCAACTATTGGAAAGAAGATTCGTATGCACAGAAAAATGCGCCCGGCATATATGTTAATACTGGGAGAAGACGAAGAAAATGGAAATACAGTATCAATTAGGATAGATCGTAAGGGAGATTCTCGAAGTGGGGACCAATGTAATGGCGTACATCTAGAACAATTTATTACAGATTTAACTACTGAAGTTAATTCAAGAAGTCTGAGATTATCATTAGTAACAAATGAAAATTGAGGTGAATTTATGAAAGATGAAAATATTGTTAATATTGCAGGTTATCGCTTTGTCGATCTAGATGATCGTGATGAATTAAGACAACCCTTTCGTTATATATGTGAAAAATTAAAACTTAAGGGGACTATTCTTTTGAGTAATAATGGAATTAATTTCTTTTTAGCAGGAGAGCAAGATTCGATTGATTCTTACATAGAATTTTTGGAATCTGATGATAGATTTATCGGAATTCCGCTAAAAATTAGTTATACAGACTATCAGCCATTTCGTAGAATGCTCGTGAGACTAAAAAAAGAAATAATCGCATTGGGGATGGATGAAATTAGACCTGCTGATTATACTGGTGAAAATATTAAGCCGCTGGAATTTAAGAAAATTCTTGATAATGATGAAGAAGTTATCATCGTAGACACTAGGAACGATTATGAAACTCGGGTAGGTATATTTGAAAATGCTATTGATTTGAATTTATCTACATTCAAAGACTTCCCGGGAGCTATCGAAAACTTACCAGAGGAATATAAAAAGAAACAGATAGTCATGTATTGTACTGGTGGAATTCGGTGTGAAAAAGCATCAGTAGTGATGGAGAATGCAGGATTTGAAAATGTCAAACAATTAAAGGGGGGTATTTTAGGATATTTCGAAGAAACAGATGGTTCATACTGGAAAGGAGATTGTTTCGTATTTGACCAAAGAGTAGCAGTAGATACAGATCTAAATGTGACTGAATATTCAATGTGCTTTGCTTGCAGAGAACCACTTACTAGAGAGCAACGTAGGTCAGAAAATTACAAGTTAGATTCATATTGCCCTTACTGCGTAGATAAAAATAAGGAAAAATAATCATATTCGTCTTCGAAGATTCTCAATAATCCCATCCGTATATCCTAAAGCCTCAAGAGTCGCCTCAATATCTCCTTCATCTAAAAATCTCTTACATTCAGAAATGTTCTTTTCAGCATCCAATCGCATTTGATCATTTGCTTTGATATTAGATGATTCCAATTTATTTCTCAAACTCTTCCATTCACTTTCAATGAATTCATACAATTCTAAAGCCTCTGAAAGAGATTTATCATAAGACTGAAGTTGGTCTGTTATTTTTTTTAATGAAATAGAAGCGTTGACCCAGTCCCCTTTTTCCGCCATACTTTCTACTTCTTCTAATTGGATTCTCCAGATATCTCGATTAGAACCTTTAGGGAATTTTTCCATTAATTTATTCTTCTGACGGAGCCCCCGTTGGACGTTTTGCATGGATTCAGAAGTTAATTTGATATCTCGTATGATACTTGTCGCTAATCCCTTAGCGAGAGATGAATTACCTGCAGAAAGAGCACTTTTCGCTTCTTCTAGTCTCTCTCTAGTGATTACTAAAATACTTTCAGAAACACTAGAAAGTGCTTTTTCAGCATCTTCTATAGCTATTTCAGCATCATAAGTTGTTGATTCAAGACTATCTAAATGCCCGGATATCGACGAGGCAATTTTAATTGCCTCTAAGGGGTCTTCAGAATCAAGAGATTCTCGAGCAGAAGAAATTATATTGATTAAAGAATCAACTTTTAGATTATCTTTATTTCTAACTAATTCTTCAGCTGTATTGATTTCATCTATTGCATTCTGCCAATGTAATATCACTAAATCTGATTTGCTCTTGGAATGCCTATACATAAGTTCGGCCTCTCTCAAAGAACCATGTTTAGCTTCTCTATCACCGAGGTCAAAAGATTTTCTAGGGCCCTGAATTCCATTCGCTATCGATTCGGCTTTCTCTACATGATGTAAGGTGTCTTCTCTTATATCATCTAAATCTTGAGAAAGTGCTTTTATTCTAGCTGTATCTTCTTGAGCCGCGGATATTAGTTCTAGCCCTCTTGCGGGATTATTCCAGCACTCTTCACGGGCCTTTTTCAAAAGAGAAGATGCTTGTTCCAGCGAAATTCCTTGGCTACGTAAAAGTAAAACTTCTGCTTCAGCCTTGTCTAATAAATTGATAAATTGTTTCCGAGATTGATGATTCTCATCTTTAGACAGTAAATCTGGAATCATTGTAATCATTACAGACGATATTATAATTGGATATACTAGCATTTCTGATGAAATAGAATACATTATTGCTAAAGAAAATAATATTCCAATTATGCTTGTTAATCCCCTCCACCTCTTAGAAGAATGAGTTAATGAAAGATTTTTATGAGATATATTCCATAAAAATATTGCTAATATTAAATATATACAACTTGAAATTAATGAATCACCAGGACCAATGTTTGAGATTGAAAGAGCTAATATGCTAGGGTAACAGATATTCCCTATAACTCCGATTCTTGAACGCTGGACAGGCCCATAATCTATCAGATCAATGATAACTAAAGAAGAAATAAAAATTAATGATATCGGCCCTAAACGAGGAAGTAATTCGGAAGTACCAAATAATGCTGATAATAGCCACCATGATGCGGCGGCTATAAGTAAGAAAGTTGCGAATAATGCGATTTTCTCAACTCGCATTTTGTGCTCGCGAATAACCCTATCAGGGTAGTCGGGTAGCAAAATCATAATCATTCACCCTATCTTATGACTCATGAGTTCTACGGAAGTATGCTTCATCTTACGGCCTTTGTGAATCAACGCCCCAAAGGCGATTTGCAGTTATTACAATAAATGATAACACGGTGAATACAAATAATATTGTCTGAATAGTAGACTGCCAATATGGTTCTATAGTAACGCTAGGATTAACTTCAATTGTACCGCTTTGATTAGCAGACTCACTACTCCACTGAAAGTAAGTTCCTATCACATCAGAATTGGCTAATTCATAATTAAGTTCAACATCGAATATACCAGGTCCGTCTGAATTTGCTGCAGGAACTCCTACGAAAGGTCCACATTGATTGTTAACACAAAACTGACCCGATGCTGGTGATGCTCTTGTATTCTGTAATTTTGCAGAGAATAATACCGAATTACCCTCAACTAATTTTCCTTCATGACTAGTAGATAATATTTCAATATTCACTCCAATATTAGGAGAGATGGCTAGTCCAAATGCTAGATTTTGATGGTTATTTGAAGAATCATAAGAATCTATGCTGAATACGTGAGTACCAGAATCAAATGGTCCGAGAACCATCTTATCTATCATATCCATCGATACATTTTCGACTATAACTACACCATCTATTGTTAGAGACCATGCCGTGTCTTCAATTGCGTCTAAATCATCAAAAGATTGTGATAAAGAAATAATAATTGAATCGCCATCTCTAGCAAGATTTGATGATGATATAGAATTATTGTTGATTATTAAATCAGGAACTATTGTAGGGCCGCTGCCGTCAAGGACTAGAATTTGCCATTGTCTAGTTAGAGTATTACCAGCATTATCCGAGACTGATAGATTAACCGACCAAGAGGTCTGATCTTTAGATGAATGTCTCTCTGATAAATTAAGATGCATACCATTGACATCTTCGTTTTGATAGAAGATATCTGAAAAGTCTAGAGTATCTTTGCTATTATGGTAATAATTTGAAGTTTTATTTGAGACTATGGTGATATCAGTGGGAAGTTCTGAGTTTGGATCATTTGCTGTAATATTAAATGAAACAAAGGTATCCGATCTGATACTAAATATATCATCATTAGAATCTAGAAAAATTGTTTCACCTGATTGATCAACATATGAAATTACGGAATCCCAAATTGGGAATATAGAATCAATAACTATGTTTTCATACCAAGTACTTGTTGAGTTAAACCAATCCTTACAATGCATAACAATACTCGCAACTTGCCCTCCCAGAAAACCATAATCTTCGGGTGTAAAACTGAATTTGTCACCATAATGTATTTCAACAAGCGTACCATTATTAGAAAGTGTCCACCATTGTTGATTGGAATCTAAATTACTGTCCTCACAAACACCATTATAATTTGTAGGAGTGCTAAGTGGAATCATTGAACCTGATGACTCTCTGAAACCTAAAGCGTTGGGTGAAAAATTAGGAGATATTGTGACTCTGATATTACTTGCAACATTTGCTTCGGAACGATTTATCAAGAAGTTCCCCGGATTCCCTTCAATAATTTCTTCCATTGCACTGTAAGTATATTCCCAATCAGAGGGTAAAATAATATTGAGTGGAATTTCTTCTATTAAAGAACCAAATCTTGGCACGTCTAGAATCCTAGTTATTCGATTATCAGATAAACCAATTAATTCTGCGGATTCATTCCAACCCCATTCGGTATCATTAGACTCAATAGAGCCTAACAATATAGGGTAAGTTACTAAATTAATACCATTTACAGCATATAGTGGATTATAATCAAAGATACAGCAACCACCAATTTCTGAATCGGACCAATTTCTCTCTTGTCGGAATAAATTATCAAAAGAAATGGACTCATTCAAGTCAATAAATCCATCAGAATTACCTAAATGGATATCGATTTGTGCTCTCAATCCTAATTCAGGATTATCAAGTAGTTCAGTTCCAATCTGATCTGAAAGAGTAATTGATAATTCCCAAGTTGAATTAAACTGAGAATTAGGAGATATGTCATCATGAATAATAAATTTAGAATAACCATTTATTGAATATACAAAATTTTCATCATTAATTCCATTATCACTATCGGCACTAACACTAATACTGAAAATACTTACCAAAACTAAGGAAGTAATTAGAAGTGATTTATATTTAGTTCGGTTCATCCTCTCACCTCTAAGAATCATTATGAATTATTGATGAACCCATATTATCTATAACCAAAGGAATCATTCTATAATTCGACGCAAATTCTAATTCTAATTTCGAACGAGATGTAGCGTCACTATGTACTAGGAAAAACCCACCTCCTCCAGCACCTAGTAGTTTAGCACCAGTAGCACCTGTAGAAATTATACGTTCATACATTTCATCAAGGAAGTCATTACTGACCGATTTAGATATTCCTCTTTTCATAATCCATGCCTCATTAAGTAGCGCACCTAATTTCGATAGGTCTCCCGAATTAATGTAATTGCTAGCTTTATCTGCTTGTTCACGTATTTTTAAGAGATTGTCAATAGCAGATTTCCCCTCATTAACTGAATTTGAGAGAACAGATGAGGCTGAGCGACTTTTTCCAGTAAATATTAATGTGAATTCCTCAGATATCCTTGAACGAATATATCCAGAAATCTCTATTGGTTCAACTAAGACCTCACCATTTGGGCAGAATTTGATAGTATTTATCCCACCAAAAGATGCTGCATACTGATCCTGTCTACCGATTGGTTGACCAAGTATATCAATTTCTATTTTACATGCTTCAGATGCCAACTGGGAAGCTGAAACTGACCTTCCCGCAAAACAGTGAAGAGCGTTGAGTAAACCTACAGTAACAGATGAAGATGAACCTAATCCTGTACCACGCGATGGAATATCTGCGATTGTTGTTATCTCAATTCCTGATGTTACTCCTGTCATCCTCATAGATTCTCGTACCAATTCATGTTCAATATCTTCAAAATCATCAACTATCTCTAATTTAGAATAAGAAACTCTAACCCTATCGTCAAAACGCTGGTTGACAGTCACATGAATGTATTTATTTAAGGCAAGTGAAGTCACCATCCCTCCATTTTCATGCTCTTTAGAAAACCAATCTGCATCCGTTCCTCCACCACAGAAAGAGACTCGAACTGGTGTCCGACTGATTATCATCAGATAGGTGGGATTATTCATTACTCATCAAGACAGCGGAATACGGTCATCAAAGGTTACCCTCCGAGGGCAATACATATGACCAACATATCTCACGACAGGATAGAGGAATGAGCATGGGCGACCTTATTACAATGGATGATCTTACAAATAAAGAGATTTTACAGATTCTTGATGAGGCGAATACTCTTTTACCAGTAGCAAGAGGAGACATATATCTGCCATTACTACAAGGTAAAGTATTAGGGAATCTTTTCTTTGAAAATTCAACACGTACAAGAATGTCATTTGAAACTGCAATGAAAAGACTTGGAGGAGAAGTGATTAATCTAAGTTCGATAGGCTCTTCGGTAGCTAAGGGAGAAACTCTTTATGACACTATGCAAATGGTTGATGGATATACAGATATTGCAGTGATAAGACATCCGAATCAAGGAGCAGCACAATATAGTGCAGATGCAGTTAGCATCCCTATTTTGAACGGAGGAGATGGCGCCGGTAATCATCCAACTCAAACAATGCTTGATTTGTTCACAATTCGCGAAGCACATGGAAGTTTGGAAGGATTAAACGTCATGATGGTAGGAGATTTAAGATATGGTCGAACTACTCATAGTTTATCGCATGCTCTTGTAAGATTTGGTGCAAAACTTACTTTAGTATCTCCAGAATCATTGAAAATGCCAGTAGAAATTGTCTCGGATCTTAAGAATCATGGAGCCGAGGTTAGTGAAACTGAAGAAATGAGTTCATCTATTGGTTCTGCTGATGTCATCTACATGACAAGGATTCAAAAAGAAAGATTTCCAGATGAAGATGAATATAACAAAGTTGCAGGTGTGTATAAATTAGATTCCAGTGACCTTTCTGAAGCAAAGTCAGGGATGATTATTATGCACCCATTACCAAGAGTGAATGAATTACACGCCAGTGTTGATTCAACTAAACATGCAAGATATTTCCAACAGGCATTCAATGGGGTACCGACTAGAATGGCTTTGTTGTGTAGAGGGTTGGGGATTAAAGTTCCAAAGAAGGTGAAATAATTGAGTGAAATGAGACGTGTTACCGCAATATGCAATGGTACAGCAATAGACCATATCCCCTCAGGAAATGCCCTACAGGTTCTGAAAATGCTGAGATTTGATGTAGGTAGATCCAATCCAATTTCGATGGTGATGAATGTTCCAAGCGGGAAAATGGGAAGAAAAGATGTTCTAAAAATTGAAGATAGAGAATTAAATCAAGAAGAACTTGACCGATTAGCATTAATTGCACCCAAAGCATCTGTCGCAATAATAAGGAACTATAGTGTTGCAGAAAAAAGAACTATTGAACTCGGTTCAGAATTAATAAATATTGTAAAATGCTCATTTTCAAACTGTATCACTCAGAATAATCGTGAACCATTACCCCATAAACTAACAATTGTGTCTTCTGAACCTATGGAAATTCGTTGTTCATACTGTGGAAAAAATCAAGATGTTGATGAAATTGTAGACTATATCATCTAATTTTCTTGTAGCCATCTTTTCATTGTACAAGCTTGACAAATTTCTCTACTTGTAACTTCACCACACTGTTGACATTTTCTTATCTCAGATTTCACTGGATTAATCTCTCTATGCATAGCACGTATTTGATCTAAAGAATGTAAAAGACCGTGGCGAGACCCAGGGGTAATAGTTTCCATATCTGCAATAATTCCACGGCTTAATTGACGCATAGCCCCGGGTGCATGAGGACAGTCTCCGTGATGAATAGGTAAACCCGCATAAATTGCGTGAGCATGAATTTCTTGTTCAGGAATCCAACGTAATGGAACGACTCGAGGGGCTAATCCTTCTATTGGGGCATCGGTATGTGGCGCTAATCTTACTGACCTCTCAATATTCCCCTTTTGGAAATTCATAATTATTGATTGAGCCATATCATCTAAATTATGCCCTAATGCCATAATGTCTGCATTAACTTTTTCTGCTAAAGCATTGATCCCCTGTCTCCTAAATACGCCACAGTATGAACAAGGCATCATTCCTTTCGCATCTGGATTATTCTCGCCTATAATTGGCATTTTTTGGACAACTTTATCCATTCTATCATAACCAATATCTTCGTAAGATAAGGTCTCAAACTGAATACTGAGCGATTCTGCAAGTTCTCGAGCTAACTCTAAAGAAGGGGAACGATATCCATCAATTCCTTCGTCTATACAACCGGATATTATCTCTACATCTCTTCTACGACCAATAATATCAACTAACATACTCAACAATACTGCGGAGTCTTTACCGCCAGATATGGCAACAAAAATTCGAAAAGGTGAGCCATCAGAATGGCGAGCATCCTTTGGTAAATTAATCTGTGTACGTATTTCCTTAGCCACTCTTTTTCTTATAGATGATTCAAGATGTTTTCCACATAAATGTTGGCCACTATACTCTTGAAAAAGAATAGAGGTATCTTTACATTGACTACAAGGTAACACTGAGAGAGCCCCACTCATAATGCACCGTCAAGGATTCTGCGCTTGAACCCAGCGAGTGAAGAGATAGCGAATAGGCGATGATTTGATGACCTAGATACTCTTGAGATTATCATGTCTGAAGCCGGACCATTGCCAAATCAGCATAAAAAAAATGGGAAAAGTTTCGGCCCCTGGAAACACCGAATTTTATGCATACTCATATTCACAGCAATACTCTACAGTCAGAATAAAATTATTAATCTACTCAGTGACCTTGAAATTATGAATAATTCTCTTAGAATTATTATACAATTTGTAACTATTGTCATTCTATTGAGTTTGGGGCATCAATTACTAAGATATAATTAACTACGAATCTTAGAAAGTCCTGTTTCGATAAAACCAGTAATTCTCTGCCAAGGAATAACAAATCTCCCTCCTGCTACAACAATCATGAACAATGATGCTGAGATTACTTTACCGTAAGTCAATTGTAGTTCTAACGATTCTTTAACTTGCCCGGACCATTGAGAACCTTCCAGAACTGCAACAAAGGATATCAAAAAGTCATCAAATTCGAGAGCTAAGGCCGTAGTTATAGCAACTACAGTGATTATACTAAATAAATGAGCCATGTGACCGTTTATAATATTATTAAACTGATTAACATATTCTGGATCTCTTTTGGCTGCTTCAGGAAGAAGAGAAGCATATTCTAAATTTGTAATTACAGCTAATCCAGATTCTAAAAATAACAATAATAGTATTGCTACTGTCAATAAATCAAATGCTAAAGGAGATATTAATCCTCCAAATAATGTCGCCTCACCAATTTGTGCGGAAAGGGGTTGGAGGCCAACATCAACAGCAGTAGTAACACCCTCAAATGTTAGCATAGCATGTATTCCAATAACTATCAAAAAATAACTTGTAGCCCATGTAATCATTCTCTTAGAAAGACTCCAGATTCCTATCAAACCAGCAAGTATAGGTGCGAAAACAATTCCGAGAAATACCAACTCAAAAAAGAATTCTAATGGAGCAAAAACGAGATTTATATGATTAAACTTATCTGTATTATTACCAAATGGAAGATAAAAACCTCGTGAAACTATACCAATTAGCCAAGTTACAAGGAAAGGAAGGAGGAACCAAGCAGCCATTAAAGCAGAAAATACTCTCTTAATCAATAATTGTAGTTTTTCTCCGCGAGTTAGTATTACAATCCATAATCCTGTAATAACAAAACAGAGAATAACAGGCATAGTAAATGTATCAAAACCAGTTTCATTAACTCCTGTGAGTAAATCTGGAATCACAGTATTACCATTAGAATTCATCCAAGCAATTCCTCGAGTATGTTCATACGATGGACACCAGCCTTCAGGACCAGAATTTGCAACAAATTGTCCAGAACAAGAACCGAATAACTCATTCATTTTACGCATTATCAGTAAAAGGGAAACGGTCGAAATTATTTGTAAAAGAAGAACTTGCCAACGCAAACGTAACTTCGAAATATGGAGTGTTTTAGATTCGGGGACTACATCTATAACCATTTTTCAAACCTCCTTAAATTGTTCTAACTTGTAATAATGCCTGAGATAAATCAACACTTGGTGTCCAATCGATTACTTTAGCGCCATAACCTGAAAGTGCAGTTAGTCTGTTTTGTCTTTCAAGCTTTAGAACTTCATAAGCCATCCTCGGAATCCTACTCACCAACCTCTCTAGATCAATGCTACTGGGTGATAAAACAATAACCTCATGACCTTTTCCAGAGAGGTTTCGTATAGCAGATAATGTAGTGCCATCTCCTTCTAAACTACTGATAATAAAAACAGGCGAACCTCTAGAGATTCTAGGGGAAAGAGCATTTGTTACTGCCTGTAATGGCATACTACCCTTGGATTCTACAGCAGCAAGTTGACTCAGAACTTTGTAATGCTGTTTATCTCCTGTCTCAGGAGGAAGGAAATCCATTCTTTCGCCATATGTAACTAAAGACACAGAATCTCTTCTTTTTATGAAATAATTTGCAATAGAAGCTGCAGCAACCGTGCCCATCTCCAGAGGGTTCTTCAGTACTGTACCTATTCTAGCTACATCCCTAGTATCAAGAAGAATGAAAACATCAGTTACAGCATCTCTAGTTTTTTCATTAACCATTAAATCACCGGTTCTTGCAAAGGCCTTCCAATTAATAGAACGGAATGAATCACCGGGAAAGTACTCTCTGAGCGAATAAAACTCCATCCCTTGCCCAGGTGTTTTAAGAGTCGTAGCTCCAGTATACATTTTAGGAACATTTGACCGGATTAAGGCTTCTTCAACATCCCTAACTTGAGGAAACACTGTGATATCAGAACGATCACTTAGGCTAGTCTCTGAAACAAATAAATTGAATGCGTTCCTGTAACGAATAGATGTCGGACCAATTGTATAATGCCCTCTCAATGGGCACCTGACAGTATAACGAATGCTCGTAGTCTGTCCTGGTCCGAGGTTCATACGCATCAAATTAACTCCTTTTCGCATTTTCATTTCATGAGGGACGTTGTCAAAAACTTCCAGCTGCTGTGTACGGCGATATGATTTATTCTTGACTGTTAAAATAACATTAATATCGTCCCCTTTGTAGACATTAACCGCTGAAACTTCACGAGTGATTTCTAAATCTGAATGACCTTCAACCCAACCATTTATTGCAATAAAGGAAATGAATGTTAGTCCAATAATCATTAGTTGGAAATTAGAGATCATCATACCAACTAATATCAAGCTTATACCGCTTGTAAAGATGATAGCTGCCTTACGTGTCCACATATTCAACCTCCCGTTCTGAATCTGTAGAGCCCCATTCTTTAATTCTCTTTACTATACCAACCAATTCATCTGGCTTATACTTACGATCCTCGAAGATAAATTTCGTAAGAACTGGATCTTCGACCATTCTTTGTAATTCTGCAGCGGGTAGAGCGTCAAATTCTTCTCTCGATAATGTGTTTAAATTCCGAACTCTTGTTAACAATACCTGCCTTATTTTTTCTGGCTTCTGATAATATTCATAACGTCTTGCATCACCGAAACCATAGTATATTATTCGGAAAACGTGACGCCAATTTTCAGGATCTTCTTTTCTAATTAAAACCGCTTCTAGAGTAATAAATAAACCTAGAAAGAGAAGAAGCATGGCCATCCAATCATTTGTAAAGTAGATTAATAAATAATACATTAAATTGTAAGTATCTCCAAATAGAGTAGGTTGCTGATGCCTAGATTCATCAAAAATAACAATAGCATTAGATGAACTCTGAGCACTAGAATTCCCAACAAGTAAAGATTCTGCAATAATATCTAATGCCCATTTACGGTTATCATTTGATGGTACAACGTCATCAATACCTGAATAAAATGAATCATCATATAATGAATTTGTCAGAATTGAACCATCGGCTACAAAATGTACTCGTCCAGATTCTGCACCAACACACAAACGATCTGCACAGTAACGAACATAGACTGCGAAAGGACCGACTTCATCTCCTTCGATACCAAAAGCAGAAGAACCTATTGTTAGATTACCATCATCATTAGTATCAAGGTATGAGTCAAGAGTTGATTTACCTATATCATACCTATTTTCTACAGGATTATAAGAACCAGCATTAAATGCAGAAGGTTGATTGGTCAATAGATTATAATTTTCTGAGAAATCCCATTCAGTTTCAGAAATCCACCTGTGGGCACACAATCCTGCTGATTCTTTAGTTAAACCAGCGGGAAAGGTCGAAATATCATATGGATCGGTGTCCAAAATATCTATGTATCCATCAGTATCAGTATCTCTCAGGCAAGGATGAATACTTGATAATGAACCTGAATTTGTTGTGAAATTAAATGCTGACGAAGTATTAACCCAAATGAAATTATAATCTAACTCCGTAGCATAAGCTTCCCCATCATACAGAGTATGTCCTGAGAATTCCAAACCAAACTGATCAGCGAGTGTAGAAGAGTATCCCTTATCATCCATTAGTAGAACTGTACCTCCTGCCTCAACAAATTCATCAATAGCTAATATTTCTGAAGTTGTATAACCTGAGCCTTCAGAAAATTCAATCACATTCTCATCACCAGTAAATCGTGGTAGAGAAATAGTATCTTTCTCAACCCCAGAAATAACGAAAATAGCTTCTTCTGGATGATCAATCTCACTCAAAAGAAGAGGACTCGAAACTAGAGCGTTTGTTTCGATGCCCATGCTATTAATTTCTGCTCTAAAACGGCCTAAATCATTCCAATCGTCTCCATAGGCCGACTGCTGAGTTTGTCCGTCTGTAACATAAGTTACTGCAATAGTTGAAATTAGAAGTAGTAGCAATATCCAGAAGGCTCCGACTAACATATTTCGACGAGTTTTGAGAGCCATTAACTTCTGACTATAATCGCGGAAATTTGCCATGCTGCTCCCCACCTAGTCGATATGACAAATAACGAGCCCGAAGTTTGACTTAAGACGCTTGTGAACGAATGAACGGTTATGCATCATACTATTCTGACAGTTTGATTACCTTACCAACGCTTTCAATTTCTTCAACTGGAACAGACAAGAGACCATTTACAGTAGGCCAAGGAAGAAGTTGAGGGTTGATACCTGTTTCAATCATCACTAAAATATTAGTAATCTGCCCACTCCCTATGTCTATACGGAAATCGGCAACATTACCTAATTTATCACCAGCACTGTCATGGACTTCAAGATTAACTATTTCCCGACCAAAAGTTACTGGCATATCATATCCCTCAAGCTGATTCTATCCCTGAAAGGGTGTCTGGTGTGCGACGAACTGATTCGAGTCCACTGGTAAGTCTACCCTCCATTCGGTTGTAATAATCCATCATTTCCTCTGTAATTGTAGGCCTAACCCTATTAATTGCCTCTTCAAAATGCTTCTTAGATACACTTTTCTTTCCTGCACGCATAGATATTAACGCTGATTCTCTACAAATTGCTTCAATATCTGCACCAGTATAATTTACTAATTGTGGTGCCAATTCTTCAATTTTGAACTTACCCAGGGGCATCGGTTCAGAATGTATCTTCAGAATTGCCTTTATTGAATCAATATCTGGAGGTGGTATGTGGAGTACACGTTCAAATCTTCCACTTCTTAACAAAGCAGGATCTAACATTTCTGGCCTATTAGTTGCAGCAACAACAATTACTCCTTCCATCGAGTCAACTCCATCCATAGAACTTAGTAATTGATTAACTACTCTATTCATTACATCGGAACCTTCTCCAGTGTTACTTCTTCTCACACCGGCAATACTTTCAAATTCATCTAAGAAGATAATCGAAGGGCTAGATTGCTTTGCTTTCTTGAATAATTCCCGTACCGCTTTCTCTGAATCTCCAACCCATTTAGAAATTAACTCTGGTCCTTTAATCGTAATAAAATTCGCTTTGGCTTCATTAGCGATAGCCTTTGCAATCAAAGTTTTACCAGTCCCTGGGGCACCGAAAAGAACTATCCCTCTAGGGGGTGTAATACCGAAATGTTCGAACATTTCCGGCTTCGTTAAAGGCCATTCAATACTTTCCTTTAATCTCTCTTTAACCTCTGATAGACCACCTACTTGTTCCCAACTAACTTCAGGTACTTCGAGATATATTTCTCTTAGAGCACTTGGTTCTATTTCTTTGATGGCCAATTTAAAATCTGCCATTCGAACTTCCATTTTCTCCAGAACTTCTGCTGGAATATGTTCCTCGTCTAAATCAATATCTGGAAGATAACGACGGAGTGCCTTCATAGCAGCCTCTCTAACCAAAGCAGAAATATCTGCACCGACGAAACCATGGGTATTATCTAATAACCAATCTACATCAAAGTCGTCACTTATTGGCATACCACGTGTATGGATACCTATGATTTCTGAACGACCGTTTTTATCTGGAACCCCTATCTCTAATTCTCTATCAAAACGACCACCTCTTCGGAGTGCAGGGTCAATAGCATCTGGACGATTTGTAGCCCCTATGACAATAACATTATCTCTTCCTTGCATACCATCAAGTAAAGTCAATAATTGTGCTACAACTCTACGTTCAACTTCGCCACTGACGTCTTCTCTTTTTGGTGCGATTGAATCTAATTCATCTATGAAAATTATTGCTGGAGCATTTGCAGCTGCTTCGTCAAAAATTTCTCTGAGCTGCTTCTCACTTTCTCCATAATATTTTGAAATAATTTCAGGACCATTAATTGAAGTGAAGTTCGCTTTTGTTTCGGATGCTACGGCCTTGGCTATTAGCGTTTTTCCAGTACCCGGTGGTCCGTGTAATAAGACACCACGAGGAGGATCTATACCCAGTCTACGGAACAAAATAGGATGTTTCAAGGGTAATTCAATCATTTCCCTTACTTTCTGCAACTGTTCTCCGATTCCACCTATATCTTCATATGAAATTGTCGATATCGGTTGACCTCCGTCTTCCTCTTCGTCAACTGGTTCTTCTTTGATTATTATTTCAGTATCAGGTAAAACTTGGACTATACCCTTCGGAGTCGTTTGGACAATTTGAAACGGTAACGCTTCAGCAAAAAGTGTCATTCCGGGGATAAATATTCTATCACCTGAGACCACTGGCCTCTTGTTTAATCCTCTACGCGCAAAACCCTCTATACCTGGTCCGAAACGTACTTTCTGTTGTTTAGCCATTACCGGACTTAGGATTAATTTCTGACATGGTTGAGTTTCTACTTTACGGATTGTTACTTTATCTCCTAAAGAGACTCCTGCATTTTTTCTTATAATCCCATCAACCCTGATTACACCTAAATTTGCATCTTCAGGACGACATCTCCAAACTATGGCCGCTGTTTTCTGCTCCCCTGTAATCTCGACAATATCTCCTGGTTTTAGATTCAAATCATTATCGAAAGGGACTCTGGCTCGGCCATGTCCTACATCACTTGGTATCGCCTTGGCTACTCTAAGTTGTAAGTCTTCTACTCCTTCATCTGACATTCGACATCACCCTCAACAAACCTTTCTATTCATCAAGGCATTTAAGGCATTGTAATTGTAGATGTGAAATGAATATTGGATAAAATCAGCATAATATTGTTTGAGAAGGTTTCTTGATAGAACTGTATTTCGCAAGGTACATGACTAACGTGCTGGAATCAGGATTTGAATTCATGGATGCCAATAATCCCAATGGTAGCCCGAAGATAAAAGGGTATAACATAATCAATGGAAAACTACAATCTGCAAGTAATGGTGAAACATTTGAAAGTAGAAATCCTGCACTTCTAGCAGACTGTTTAGGAGAGTTCCCTTTATCCACAAAAGAGGATGTACATCAAGCACTGAATGCAGCTAGGGAGGCTTTTCCTTCATGGTCTGCTACACCGGCGCCTACAAGAGGACAGATTATTGGAAATATGGGCAGATTACTTATGCAATACAAAGATGATATTGTCAGAGTTGAGACAAGAGAAATCGGAAAAACACTCAAAGAAAGTGCGGGTTCAGTTCAAGAAGCAATTGATACATGTCTATTTTTCCAATCAGAAGGAAGAAGGTTGTATGGCCAGACCGTAAATTCAGAATTACCTGATAAAGAATTATTCACTTACAGAAGACCACTGGGTGTTTGTGGAATAATTAATGCCTGTAATTTCCCAGCAGCCGTTCCTTTTTGGAAAATGATCCCAGCAATAATGTGCGGAAACACTTGTGTTTGGAAGAGCCCACAGGATGCGCCTCTACTTTCATTCATGTTAACAAGAATAATGCACGAATCAGGACTACCAAATGGAGTGATTAATCTAGTACATGGAAAAGGTAGTGGAGCAGGACAACATCTTGTTGATGCTGTTGATGAAGGTTTGGTGAATAAGATAAGTTTCACAGGTTCTACATCTGTTGGAAAAATGATTGGAGAAGTTTGTGGTAGAAATCTAGTCTCAGCTAGTCTAGAACTAGGGGGGAAGAATCCCCTAGTTATTATGCCTAGTGCGAATATGGAAAATGCAGTAGAGGGCGCTTATTGGGCAGGTTTTGGCACTGCAGGCCAACGTTGTACAAGCCTTGGAAACCTAATTATACATGAAGACATTTATGATGAATTTATTGAAAAATTGATGGAAAAAGTTGAATCTACTACTATTGGTGACTCAATGGTTCATGAAAATGTTCTATATGGGCCTATGCTATCAGAAAAATACGCAAAAGATTTCCTAAATGATTTACAATTATGTGAAAAAAGTTCTGCTAGAAAGCTTTGGGGGAATGGTAGAATAACATCCGATAACAAGCCTAAGAATTTCCTTGGGACACCAGAAGAGGGAGTATATATGTGGCCTCATGTATATGCTGATGTAACTGAAGACATGGATTGTTTCCATGAAGAAATATTTGGTCCGGCAATTACTATTGTGAAAGCGAAGAATTTTGAACATGCATTGCATTTGGCCAATGCATCACCATATGGTCTTTCAAGTGCTATATACACAAACGATCGTTTAGAAGCATACCGTTACAAAACCGGAATTAAAGCAGGAATGACTGGGATAAATAATTCAACAACAGGTGCAGAAGCTCACCTGCCATTTGGAGGAGTTAAAGGAAGTGGAAATGGAACTAGAGAATCGGGAATATGGGTAATTGAAGCATACTCATATTGGCACGCTGTTAACGATGAATTATCAGGTAAATTACAACTTGCTCAGATGGATGTAGAAGACATTGAACTTATTGAAGAAAAAGTAGATTATTCGTCCTTAGCTTAAATCATCATCTCTCCACACTGTGGACAAGGCAAAGTGGGTAACCAAACCCCGGGCATATATCCACATTTGGTGCATATTGAGGATTCAAGGTCATCGAAAACATCCATCTTATCAGATATTCAGACATATTATGTATAATTAAACCTATCAATAATTATTATGCCAAGAAGCAATCACTTATTGCTCGCCTTTCGTTCGGAGCATCATTAAGGAAGGAGCATTTCAATGTCTAATGCAATCAAACTCCCCATGGAAAGAGGATTTGGTAAAACAGATCGTATCGATAAATGGTGGTCTCAGCCTTTTTGGATGGGTTTTGGCTTAACCTTGGCACTTGTTTACACCGCACTTAGAGTAGTCATCTGGGATGGAGATATACATTATGATAATCACAGAGTTACGTCTCCTATTTTCTCTCCTGACGTTATCCATATCTTTGATTTACCTACTCCCAAATGGATGAATTCCGCATTACTAATTCTCTGGATACCTTTTGGTTTTAGAGGCACTTGTTACTACA
>CABXQY010000010.1 GCA_902514485.1 uncultured Candidatus Poseidoniales archaeon | reverse complement strand
TCTATGGCTCGCTTAAATCCTGCTTTTGGAGATGATGGGGTAGTAACAGCAGCAACTTCTTCTCCTCTAACTGACGGGGCTGTATTCATGATAGTTTGTAGTGAAGAATTCGCTGTTAGAAATAACCTCTCACCTATTGCTAGAATCGTTGCTGGTTCAGTAACTGGTTGTTCACCAGATATTATGGGGATTGGTCCAATAGAGGCTACTCGAAAAGTCTTAGAAAGAGCCAATTGGGATATTGAAGATGTTGATTTGTTTGAATTAAATGAAGCGTTTTCAAGTCAGAGTTTAGCCGTTATAGAAGACCTAAGTATCAATCCCAATAAAGTAAACTTACATGGAGGCGCATTGGCTATAGGACATCCTTTAGGCGCATCAGGTGCCAGAATTACTGGTAAAGCAGCAAGTTTACTCCAATCAACTGATTCAGATCGAGCAATAGCAACTATGTGTATTGGCGGCGGTATGGGAATAGCGATTGCAATAGAGAAATTTTAACTTCTCTATGTTTCAATTAACTAAATTAGAATTACAGTTTGGACATTTATCATCTACTGAAAGTTTACTTGGAATTACGGCTAATAGTGTTGAACATGATGGACATGTTGCAAAAACTTCCCCCTCATTCAGTTGACTATTTAGGTCACTAATATTTTCTTCTTTATCATTATACCAATTTTTATATGTCGGATTACGTATTGTTTTGATTCTACGGAGTGTAGAAATTGAGAGTAGTAATAATAGAATACCTTGAATAGTATCTGAATTTCCACCTCTTGCTAAATCTTGTAATCCAACTAATGCGAATATTAGAGATAAAATAAGTAGCAAAAATATACCCCAAAAATCTCCATTTTTTCTTTTATTTTTGAATGTAATTACTCCAAATATGGGTATTGCTAGAGTTAATGATAGGTAGTATGGCAGTAATACCAAAATAGGTGATACTATGAAAATACCCAATAATAGATCAACAATCATAAACCGATACAGGTGTTTATGCAGGTTTTCCATCACTGTTCTCGTCATCCAAAGTACTCCCTTGCTCTTCTACTGTTGCGACGAACTCATGAATGCTCCCCCTCTGCGAGGTGTGTGGTAAAAGACACAGGAGTAGTCGTTCGCGGCTCAAGTCTGAAAGGTAGAAAGGTTCTTTTCTTAGTTTCAGGAGGTATAGCAGCTGTTGAATCTGTACGTCTTTCCAGAGAGTTAAGGCGTCATCAGGCCCAGCTTACAATTATGATGTCTAGGGAAGCTGAGAAAATCATTTCGCCATTGGCCTTATCTTGGGCATCAGGCCAAGATATACTTACTGACTGGAATCCAAAGATGCAACAGTTAGAAAATTATGATGTAGTTCTTGTAGCTCCTGCTACAAGAAATACAATTTCGAAACATATTCATGGGATAATGGACTCTCCTCTAATGATGGCTCTTTCTGCCGCAAGGGGGAACCACACTCCAATTATATTCGTTCCATCAATGCATCAAGATTTATTTGATGATCCAGTGACTACGGCACTTCTTGAAAAACTTCTTCAGGAAGGAAGTTATTGTATTATAGATTCAGAAAAAGAAGGTCGTAGAAAGCAGCCCTCTCCAACAGAGATAGTTGCTAAATTAGCAAATATTACAAATTCTAGTCTTCCCAATCGAAAAAAAGTTGCGATTACTCTTGGAGCGACACGTGCAGCTATAGATTCTGTTAGAGCCATTCAGAACGCATCCTCGGGGAAAACTGGCTGGGCGATAGCTGAGCACCTATTCATGAGGGGGCACGATGTTCACTGTATTGTCGGTAAAACCTCTGCTTCATCTTCATTCGAACTACCGAATGTTATACGAGCTGGTTCTCCCGATGACATGTTATCTGAATCTATAAAAATTGCAAAAAACGATCCTAAACCTGATGTCTGGATACACGCAGCAGCAGTTTTAGACTACTCTATGGCTGCTGAATTGGGAAAGCGGGCTAGTGGCCAAGATAGTTGGAATATTGAATTAAGGCCTACTTTGAAACATATTTCAGAGCTTTCTAATTATGTTGGTGAATGTATTCGAATTGGATTTAAGTTAGAGACTAATGTTTCAGAAGAAATTTTGATTAAGAAATCTTTAGATCAAATCTCTAAATATGGAGTTGATGCAGTAGTAGCTAATTTATTAGAGCAGATTGGTGATAATCAATACCCTAGGGCTAGATTTGTAGTTCCTGATGGTACTTTTAAAGAATTAAATAGCCAAATTGATTTATGTGATGAACTAGAAAAATTCATTTCTTGATAGATTCTATCTGCGGCACATTCAAGCATAATCTAAGGTGGCACGCAAATATGGGGAAGCATGGTAAGGCCAAGAGAGGAATACCTCCTAAGTCGGATTTTAATGCTTGGTACCCTGCAATTGTAGAAATATCAGACTTAGTTGACAAGAGATATCCTATCAAAGGAATGGATGTTTGGAAACCATATGGTTGGTCTACAATGCGCTTAATTGATAGTTTAACTCGTAAAGAAATGGAAGAATCAGGGCATCAAGAGTATAATTTTCCTCTTTTAGTTCCTGAAGATCTCCTCGAGAAAGAGAATCAACTAGTTTCGCGCCTCAAAGCAGCAAGGGAGTTGGGAGTAGATCCATCTGAACTTAGAATGGATGAAGAAGACTCAGGATTCAAGAAAGAAGTTTATTGGGTAACAAAGGGTGGAGAAAACGAACTTGATATCCCCATGTTTTTACGACCTACATCTGAAACACCGATGTATACGATGTTCTCTCTTTGGGTGAGGAGTCATGCTGATCTTCCATTAAAAACATTCCAAATTGTGAATACATTTCGATATGAAACTAAGCAAACACGTTCATTTATCCGTGTGAGAGAGATTCATTTCTTTGAAGCTCATACTGTGCATAAGGATGAACAGGGTGCTACAAGACAGATCGAACAAGATGCAGAGATAGTCCAAAGACTAATGAAATCTTTGTGCATGCCAGTTATAGTATCGAAAAGACCTGTTTGGGATACGTTCCCTGGTGCATGGTATACTACCGCAGTAGATGCAGTCATGCCTAATGGACGTACCCTTCAAATCGCAACTTATCATCATTATCGGGATCAATGGGCTCAAGCTTTTGATCTAAATTATGAAGATTCAGAGGGTAATACACAGAATTGCCATCAAACTACATTTGGTATGTCTGAAAGATTAGTTGGTGCAGTTGTAGGTATGCACGGCGATGATTCAGGACTTATATTACCTCCATCTATATCTCCATACCAAATAATTCTGATGCCTGTTGCAGCTCATGTGAATGAGCAAGTAATACCTAAGATAAATGATTTAGCCAAGGAACTTAGAAATTCTGGATTCAGAGTTCATGTTGATGATAGAGATATTAGACCTGGAGGTAAACATTACCATTGGGAAATTAGAGGCGCTCCAATAAGGCTAGAACTGGGTCCTCGAGATTTAGATGCGAATAAATGTGTTTTATCTCTAAGGACAGGCGGTAAGATAGAAGTTGGCTTAGAGAATTTATCCGAATCAATAAATCAGCATTTAGATGATATTTCTGAAACATTACTGAATCGATCATCAAGTAGTATTTCAGAATTAGTACAAAAATTCCCTGGAATTACATCTACAGATTCTGGTTGGGAATTAAATTCTCCAATTCATGATGGTATAGTTTACGAATTAGCATTCGATGGAAATGATGCTGATGCTGAAATCTTAGAAAAAACAACAGGTCTGGCATTGCTTGGAGATTGTGTCGAACCTTATTCCGAATCAATTCCCTGTGCTGTGACTGGAAAATTAACTACTCGAAAGCAACATCTTGCTCGTATGTACTGATTATCTTTTCTTTTTTGTCATTCCGAATAAAGAGATGAATGCGAAAATCATCAACAACATACCATCTATAATTTCTCCTTCACCAACTTGCCCCCAAGAATCAACATTCTTGTAGTTTCCAATTTCAGTTAGTTTTAATCTTGGGTTATCTTCACAAAGTTTTGTAGTTTGAATTGTTGACATAGTATTTACTTCTGAACTCTCGTAACTCCCTCCAGCAGTGGCTATAATTGTCCCATTCAGTAATAAATTGGATGAATATGAATATGGTTCTGTTTGCACTGTAGCATTAGTCGAATGTGTGAATGAATTTCCATTCGCGGTCATATTTATTCCACCAGTACTGACTAATTCCTGTGAGCCATTCTGTGAAATATCCCATGTGATTGAATATTCTTCACCTATTGTGACATTTTTAGCACTCCAGAATATAGTTAATGTGTTTCCATTAACAGCAGGTGTAGCTACGAGTTCTACATCTCCCATTTTCTCTGCATCTTCACACAAATCAAGTATTGAATCGATTCCAACAAAGATATTTGAACTAATAAGAATCAACCCAATTATCCCTACTAACATCAGAAATGTCCTTCTCCTCACAGTTTCTCCTTTTGTACCTAAATTCTCTTCTTTTAATTCAGGTCTTGGACTAGGTAGAATTACATCGTGTGTAAATTCACTATTGCCTAAAGGTTCTAATTTTTCTTCAACTTCTTTTGGGCTAATAACCCCAATTTCATCTAAGGCTTCACTTCCATAGATTCTTTCTGCTAATTTATAATATTCTTTGTAAGACTCTAATTCTGAAGGTTCCATTGACCCGTCAAGTAGGTCTCTGAGTCTTTCGGCCTCATTCATTAATTCACTTTCGAGCCTCACTCCTTCATGAATGAAACCCAAGAAAGCATCTTCTTCGCTTAATTATTTACGCTTTATTACAGCGTGACATGCATCAATAATAGCATTATAATTAATATTCAAATGTGCCATTAGTTCAGATGTTCCGCCACTCTCTCCAAATCTATCATTGACACCAACCATTTCTAGTGGAGTAGGTATATTCATCGAAAGATACTCTGCAACGCCTCCTCCAAGACCTCCTATGACAGAATGATCTTCTACAGTTACTATGCAACCGTATTTCTTGGCTAAATTCTGTATTAAGTTCCCGTCAAGAGGCTTTATTGTATGCATATCTACTACACAAGCGTTCACTCCTTCTTCAGATAATTTTTGAGCAGCAATCTTTGCCTCATTGACCATAACTCCGCATGCTATAATTGCGACATCATTTCCTTCTTTGATTATATTTCCTTTACCTATCTTAATTTTGGACACATTGTCTTCATTATACACTCTAGGAACCTTATTTCTTGCAGTACGTGTATATGATGGCTTACCATGATTAAGCAATTGTAGAGTCAATTCTTCAGCCGATAAATCATCGCAAGGATGCATCACAGTCATATTTGGTATTGTTCGATATATTGCTAAATCTTCGATGGACTGTGCACTACTACCGTCAGTACCTGTATGTATTCCTCCGTGACTACCACAGATATGTACTACTAATCCTGGTCTAGCAATTCCATTTCTTACCTGTTCAAATGCTCTTTCAGTAAATATTGCAAAGGTACTTGCGAATGGTATTTTTCCAGATGATGCCATTCCAGCAGATACTAGCATCATATTTTGTTCGGCTATTCCCATAGAAACGGTTCTTTCAGGGTTCTCGGCTCTAAATAAACAGGATTTAGTTGATTTACCTAAATCTGCCTCAAGTACGACAACTCTTGGATCCGATGCTAATTTCAGTAACGCAGAACCATATCCATCTCTCGATGCACCACCTGATGATGGAGCACTCATGATAATTCCTCCAATGCTATAATTAGTTCATCATCACTAGGTGCTTTGCCATGAAATGAGGGGTTATTTTCCATAAATGAAACACCTTTTCCTTTGATAGTGTGGGCAACTATTGCATAAGGCTCATTCTGATTATTACTAGCTTCATTAATTGAATCTATAATTTCGGTCATATTATGCCCATCAATTTCTAGTACCTTCCAACCAAAAGACCTGAATTTTTCTCCAATGTCTCCGATTTCCATTTGAACTTCCATAAAATCATCGTTCTGTATTCTATTACGATCGATTACCACATTTAGATTGCCTACTTTATGGAAGTTCGCAGCCATTGCAGCTTCCCAAATTTGCCCTTCTTGAGTCTCTCCATCTCCAATCATTACCCAAATATTTCTTTGACTTGAATCCATTCTAGCCGCCAATGCACAACCTAAACCGAATGAAAGTCCCATTCCTAAACTTCCAGCGGAAAAATCAACTCCAGCAGTCCATTTCATATCTACATGTCCTTGACATATAGAACCTAGAGTTCTGAAACTATCTATATCACTTTTTGATATAACTCCTAGCTGATGTAACATTGAATATACTGCTGGACTTGCATGCCCCTTACTCATGATGAAACGATCCCTATCTTCCCAGTTCGGGTTTTCAATATTAAAGCGAAATTCCGTCCCATATAATCCAACTATGAAATCTATTGCTGAAAGAGAACCTCCTGGGTGACCTGCTCCTGCTTTATGTATCATTTCTACAATGTCGACTCGACATTTTCTTGCTATTTCTATTAATTGAGTTTCACTTTGGCTAATAATAGCACCCCATTTAATCACCTGTCATTGAAATTGGCTATTGATGGTTTGCAGTGTTGTAACTCCTATTGACAAATACATTGGTTGATATTTGACAGGCGCTACCCAGTGTTCGGAGTTATCATGATTGAGGTACCAATATCTGGCAACTCTAACTGGAGAAATGCCTTAAAAAATCATGAATTGCCACTTTCTGTAAAGAATGACCCTCTTTTATTAGAATGTTTAGAGGCAATAACTAGTGGAGGTTATGTTGATGTTGAAAAAGGTGTCAAGCTTTTTGAGTCGCCTAACATTTCAGGAATTTCTGCTTTAGCTAACCTAATTAAAAAATCAAGATTTGGCAATTATGTATATTTTAATGATAATTTACATGTGAATACGACAAATATTTGTGTACTTGCTTGTCGTTTTTGTGCTTTCAGAAAGGGGCCTCGTCACAATGATGCCTATGCACTATCTGTTGATGAATATTTACATCGAATAGAGCCATTCAGTCAGATTATTGATGAGGTACACTCTGTAGGAGGGCTTCATCCAGATTGGACAGTTAGTTACTACGAAGAACTATACAAAGCCGCTAAAAAAACATACCCAAATATACACATTAAATCACTCACTGCTGTTGAGGTTAAACATATTGCAAGTCGTAGTGGTATTTCGGTTAAAGAAACTCTTTCTCGTTTAAAATTAGCAGGGCTTGATTCATTACCGGGTGGAGGTGCAGAAATATTGGTTGATAGTGTACGTGATAGGATTTGTCGAGGTAAAGAGTCCTCTGACGAGTATCTTAAAATTCATGAAATAGCTCATGGTTTAGGGATTAAGACAAACTGTACCATGTTATTCGGTACTGTTGAAACTGTCAGAGAGCGAGCAATTCATCTTTCAAGACTTCGACATCAACAAGATTTGAGTAATGGTTTCCAATGTTTTGTCCCATATCCATTTTTACCCGATAAAACTCGCCTTCCAGAGGCTCAACTAGCCTCTATGAATGAAATAATCAGAGTCATAGCAATTTCAAGGATAATGTTAGATAATATACCTCATATCAAAGCATATCGCATGAATATTGGAAGTCACGTTGCTTCCATTGCATTAAATTCGGGTGCTGATGATATTGATGGAACGGTAAATCATGAAGAAATAATGCACGAAGCCGGTAGTTCAGCCAGATTAGATTCAGATAGTGACGAATTAGCTCGATTGATAGAAGATATAGATTCAGTTCCTGTAAAGAGAAATACAACATATTCTGATTTCACTCAGTATAAGAGGAAACCAGATGGTGGAGGGCAAAGTCTTCCAGTGGCTCAGTTAGCGTAGTGATAGAATGTCTTGGGAATCTGTACTTGGTCGTGTTGCATTTGCAAATTGTGATCCTATATTTGATGGATTGCAAGATAATTGGAAGATTCTACCTGCACCTCCTGCGTGGCTAACTGGTCATCTTCTTCGGAGAGATTGTTTAACGGCTCCAATACCTGCAGCAGATTATGCCAAACACTCAGATAAGTTACTTCTATTGCCAGAGTTAGGAATAGTGAGTAAGGGTGATGTTGGTTCGGTTCTTCTATTCGGAACACGACCTATTGATCAGATGAGAGATATTGCATTACCTTCTGATTCATCAACATCTCGTGCTCTTCTCCAATGGGTTTTGCGTCGAAATAATTTGGATCCTAAATTTCATGAAACAGGCCCTAATCTTGTTGCAATGTTGGAAAAATCAGATGGTGCATTGTTAATTGGTGATAGAGCTTTAATTGCTGCTAAAGAAAATCCTGAGTTAGTTAAACTTGATTTAGGAGCAGAATGGACTCAAATAACTGGTTTTCCAATGGTTTTTGGAGTATTCGCTGCTCGTAAAGATTCCACTTTGAGTACGTTGAATAGAGCAAGGAATGATATGGTCAGTCAGTATAATCAATTTCTTCACGATGAATCATGGAGGGATGGAGTAATTTCTCGAACTTCATCTAAGTTAGGATTTTCAGAATCTAGAATATCGGAATACTTTATGGTTGAAGTACAAAATAAATTAGATGATGAATCCAAAGAAGGACTTGAACATTTTTTGAAAGAAGTTTGCGGGATGAATGAAGAAATTGAATGGCTTCAATCTCATGAGTAATTTAATTCTTTACTTGAAACATAATTCAGTAAATCGATTGCCACTTCACAAGATTCAGCAACTACTATCTCAGAATCATTTTGAAATTTCCTTAATGTATCTATTGCTGTCATATCCCCAATCGCTCCTAATGCTTCTGCAGCTTCATGGCGAACCATAACGTCTTCATTTGTATCAGATAATCTACCTATTAATGATGGAACCGCATGTGGATCTTGCATTTGTCCTAAAACGTAAGCAATCTCGTGTTTGAGTAACGCTGATTCTGAGTTGAATGCATTAGTCAAAGCGTCTACTGATTCGTGACCACCCATATTTCTCAAAGCAAACAAAGCCCTCATTCTTTGGAACATTTTCTCTTTTTCATTGGATAATGTATTACTTAAACTTGTGATATCAGAGTCTTGACTCGGTGGTGCAGGGTCAACAGAATCAAAAGGGCTTATTTCAGGTTTTTTTCGACTTTCCATTCATTCACCCGATCCTATGAATTGTATCTCATCAACATCTAATTCGCTGTCAACCATCCCTATTCTTTGACCTTCTTTAAGGAATAATCTGATCGCATCTCTTCCATCATTTCCGTAATCAATAGTGCGTTCATTAACATACATGCCAACAAACTCTTTGTTAGTTTCATCATCAATTCCTCTACCCCATTTTTTAGCGAACTCCAGTGCGCTTTCTGGATTCTCTAGTGAATGTACTATGCTATTTTTGACATCTTCTGTCAATGATTCACATAACTCAATCCCAAGGTCTTTTCTTACGACGTTTCCACCTAAAGGGAGAGGTAATCCGGTTTTTTCATTCCACCATACGCCTAAATCTAGTACCAATTTCACACCTTCAGACTCCCATGTAAGTTGTCCTTCATGTATAATCAGTCCAGCATCATATTCTCCGCTAGCGACTTTTGGCAATATTTCATCAAATGGTACAACTTCAACTTTCACATCACCCCATGCTAAAAGTAGAGATAAGTAAGCACTAGTACCTAAACCAGGGATAGCGATTGTTTTTGTTTTAGCCTCCTCTTCACTCATGTCTCTGTTAGATATAACCATAGGACCGTAACCTTCGCCCATGGATGCTCCGCAATTCATAAGATGATATTTCTCAGCGATTAGTGGAAAAGAATGTATGCTAACTGCTGAGATTTCATATGTTCCTTGCATAGCGTGTTTGTTCAATGTCTCAATATCTAAGAGGACATGTTGATAATCTCTACCTTCAGTATCTATGGCTCCAGTAGTCATTGCATGGAACATGAATGCATCGTCTGGGTCTGGTGAATGGCCGACTTGAAACGTCGTGGGGGCTGTTGTCATGATTTAGCGGTAGAAATCTAATACAAAACTGTGTGTATCTCTGTATGTTGAATGGCAAGGATGAATAGTGTCTCTCTTTACGGCCAAATCATGCCTGACGCATCAAAACTATCTACAGCCACTGGACAGTTGGGTCCAGTATGTGCAATCACCGGTAAAGCAATGACTTTTGCAGAGGCTGTTGTGTTGGATGACAAATTTGTATGCTGGGAGGCATATGTAGAGGCTACAGGGGCAGATTCAGCATCCGATGGCAAATATGTTTCAGATCTGAATCTTGAATGAGTGAACCTCAACTTAATTTGCTTCCTACTTACTAACTGGTCTATGGTGGAGGGTTGGAGTCGTTTCGCTTTGCGTTTCAGCGACTATTATAAATCTCTAGATCATAATAATTTATGGGTTCCTCCTAGATTGAGAAATCGCGAATGGATGTTTATCCCTTGGGGTTCGAAACCTCCAGATAGGCACAGAGGTTTTATTGATAAAAAAGGGCTATCTGATTACCTTAGACAAAGAGCACCTCACTCTTGTTTCCATAGTACTGCTTATTATCGCTTACCTAATGAAAGAAAAATGGTTGACAAAGACTGGTTAGGTGCTGATTTAATCTTCGATTTAGATGGAGACCATTTACCAGGTGTTTCAGATAACGACTTCCCTACTATGATTTCTAAAATTCAAGAACAAGCTTGGACCCTATGGTCCGAATTTTTAGAGCCAGAATTTGGTTTCAAGGAGAAATACGTCCAAACCTCCTTTTCAGGCCATCGTGGATTCCATATACATGTACGTGACCCTTCACTTTTACATATCGATTCGAATGCACGGAGGCAATTAGTGAATCATATAAGGGGTGAAGGAATAAGTGTTCAGACAACATTGGCAGGTCCTAATTCTGGTTGGCAGGATAGAATAAAACATGGTATGAGTTCTGTAACTCATAAATTAAGAGTAATCGGTGAAAAAGGTACTGATCATAAGTTATATCTTGATGAACTTGAGTTGGCCTTAGAAAAGAGTTCTAAGTCACCAAGTTCAACTGGTAAAAAAGTATCACGTAATAAAATTAAAGAAATTGCAGAACTGGCTGATGATGAACGTTTAGGACGCTTAAATAGAGATAATAAATTACGAGTTTTCGGAGAGAAAAATACAGCCATATTTTGGGACATGGTAAGAGGCGACAGTTCAGTAGTTCTCGGTTCAGCAGGTGAAACTGATGAGGCAGTAACAGTAGATGTGAAAAGAGTAATTCGATGGATAGGTAGTTTGCATGGTAAATGTGGCTTGAGAGTAACTGAAATGCCTTTAGAACGACTTAATCCCGAATCATCTAACTCTTTTAATCCGTTGGAAGAATCAATAGTATTCTCTTCAAATAAGAAATTCAATATTTTACTCAATAAAGATGATGTAACGGCTGAACTAGCAGGAATAAGAGTACAAGGCAATTCAGGAGACCGGCTAGAAGTAACAGAATCTCTAGCGACATTCTTAGTTTTGAAAGGCTGGGGTTCGATTGTTAATTAGACATATTTTGAACACCTAATCACAATATGTTGAAGAGTGATTGGGTACGGAACACTACTAGTGAGCAGTATGGGCGAGGACGAAGACACTCAAGATAATCCTCAAGGAATGCCTCTACCACCTCTTCCACCAGGTATCTCTTTCCCTCTACCGCCGCCACCGCCACCGCCTTCTTTAGAGGTAGATGTGGAAGAAAATATCGTTGAAGATGAGGTGATTTCAGAAGAGCCTAGTTTTGATAATGATGATAGTTCAGTATCTAATGATTTTAATTCACATTGGGAAAGAAGAAAGGCATCCGATCCTAATCTTTCAGTAGGAAATAGAGAGAGTATGTACGGTCATATTGATCGCATTGCCACCGGAGAAGTTGGAACTCTCTTAGATCGCTTCTCTAATCGTTTTGGTTCCGAACTAGATAGAGAAATTATAGTTCTAAGAAAGAAACAACAACAAGAGATGAGAGCAATTAAACCTACTGTTGAACTAATTCAAGCACCCAGTGAAGAATATTTAGAATCTGATGAAGAGATACCTGCAGAAGGTTCTGATGAATTTTCAGCATTCTTTGAAGTAGTAAATAATTTGCTTGGTAATATGGATGATGAATTCGTAAATGATTTCATAGCATCTGAATCTTTCTCACTATTTGAGAAAATCGGTGCTAATCCATCTACAGCGGAGGAGGGGGATAAATCTCTTTTCTTTAATATGATAAATGATGTTCTTGGCAACTTACCTGACGATAAGGTCAACGAATTTATCGCATCGCCAGAATTTTCTATCTTTGAAAAGATGGGTGAACTATACGGAGAATGATATTTATGGGGTTATTAGAAAAAGCAGGAAATATCCAAGCAAATGAGAAAGAATCAGTCAAAGTAGAAAAGGCTGAAAAAGAAATTAAAGCATTTGATGCTGCAGTAGCAAAAGCTGTAAAGAAACCTCAACCTGCAAAGAAAGCTGTTGCAAAGAAAGCAACTCCAAAAGCAGCAAAGAAAGCAACTCCAAAAGCAGCAAAAAAAGCCAAGGCCGCTAAAGCACCAAAAGTTAGAAAAGAACGTGTGCTTAAAGAGTTTCCAGAGGGATTCGATGAAGTTAACAAAGCTAGAGCGTGGTTTCGTTCTATAGTCGATTTAGCATTGAATTTTTCTTTATTCGCATTTTACCTTGCTACTAATATTGTTGCAGGTGGGGCTTCTGATTTGACATACGTACTAATTGTGAGCTTACTTCTACCAATTGCTAACCTTATATTCATGCCACTCAAAACTGGAAGGACAGTTGGCCAATGGATTACTACTACAAGATATGTGAATTCCCGAGGAAAAAATCCTCCATTCCTATTTCATCTTTTGAAGAGTTCACCTGTAGTCTCGTATCTAGCAGGTTTTGGTGCTTTCATGCTAATAATTTCAGCATCTACAGAATGGACAAATGGAATGATTGGTGTGGTTTCAACTTTAGTTATACTTTTCTTACTTATTCCAGGAGATTGGTTATTCAAGAAACTTCACCAGCAATCCTTCGGTATATGGGAATTTTTGTTTGGTGGAGTATGGAATGCTCGAGCACAAAAAGGAGAAGGCGGAACTGGTAATAAATTGTTCCAACGACTCGAATCTCTCAGTGATTACACAGAGTCTAAAGGTTGGCTTGAAGATAAAAAAGAGTAGTTGTATTTTTCTAGCGTTCATCTTTTTTTAATTGAATGTGAAATTATGACACCTAATCTCTAGTCAGCTAAGATTCTGATTATTTGTGTAAAGGTATGAACAAGTCTTCAAAAGTAGAATGAAGAATTGTTACCTATGTCATTATTCAGTTCCTCTATCTTAAATCCTCCCGAGGGTATCGATAGTTGGCATTTTGTAGCATATGATCAATTGAATGAGGAATTGTTGCCAAAATATAGTGATTCACATTCTTTCGGTTTAATTTTTATTGAAACCTCTTGGAAAGCCGAGCAGTTACCTTATCACAAGCAAAAATTAGCCTTGCTCCTATCTAATCAACGTCACTTTGCCCTGGAAATGCAAAGTATTGGATATCCAATAAAATATATTTTTAGTAATAAAGAGTATTCTGAAATATTAGAAGAATTATTTGATGAAATAGGAAAAATATCTGTTCTCAGTCCGGCCGAACTTTCACTTAGGAAGTCAATTAAAGAATTAGAAAATTCAGGTAAGGTAAAGATTTCCTCACACAAGGGTTGGCTTACAACTAGCGAAGAATTCAAATCTATTATGGGTAATAATCCTCCTTGGAGAATGGATAAATTCTATCGTAATATTAGGAAAAAACGTAAAATAATGCTTGATAAAGAACAAAAACCGTTAGGAGGTTCTTGGTCATTAGATGATCAAAATCGCCTTCCTTGGGATGGTTCTCTTAAATTGCCGCCTAAAGTAACTTTTGAAATAGATGAAATTACCAAAGAAGTGATTTCTCTCGTTGAAACTAAATTCCAACATCATCCCGGAAAAATAGTTAGAGAAAATATTCCATCTTCAAGTAGTGATGCATCAAAGCTCTGGGAATGGGCTAAGGAAAATGTGATGTTTAGTTTCGGTCCTTATGAAGATGCAATGACTAAAGAACATAAGACATTATTTCATACCACAGTGTCTTCATTACTAAATCTAAATAGATTAATGCCAAGAGAACTACTTGATGATGTTCTGGAGATGAAAATTCCGTTAAATTCCAAAGAAGGTTTTGTACGTCAATTAATTGGATGGAGAGAATTTGTCCGTCATGTTCATGAAATTACAAATGGATTTGAGGTTACTGATGTTTTTTCTCAATCACGTAATGCTGCTGGTTGGCCAGGGAATTGGCCAAAACCTCGTAATACACCTAACATCCTAGGGAACGATGTAGAATTACCTCCCGTATTTTGGGGAGATAAAAGTGGAATGTTATGCCTTGATAGTGCAGTTTCTGATGTAATTAATACCGGTTATACACATCATATACCAAGGTTGATGGTACTTTCCAATATTGCTAATTTGCTAGGCATTCATCCTCGTGAACTAACTGACTGGTTTTGGTCAATGTTTACAGATGCGTATGATTGGGTTGTTGAGCCGAATGTACTTGCAATGGGGACATACGCAGTAGGTGATGTAATGACTACGAAACCATACGTCAGTGGAACCCCTTATATCAAGAAAATGGGTGATTTTTGTGGCAGTTGCTCACTTCATTTTAAAAAATCATGCCCTATATCTGATATGTACTGGAATTTTTTAGAGGAAAACAAAGATACTTTTTCAAATAACCACAGAATGTTTATGCCCATGCGAACATTATCCAAAAGAACACTATTAGCAAAAAATAGTTCTAAGATGGTTACTGAATATGTAAGGTCTCAACTGTCTCAGGGGCTGCAGTTAGACCCTTTGATTATTGAATCGATTAAATCGGAATAATTAGTAAGAGAGTAAGAGTATTATTTTGTTCCATTATTCCTGAGTAAGAAGGTATAATGATTATATCATTCTTTGAAGTCGATGTAAGTATGAGTGACTTGAAAGCTATGGTATTAGTGATGATTATGTTGACGTCTATTCTTGCAGGTTGTACGTCTTCTGATACAACAGATTTGGAACAGCAGATTGTGGAACTTCAGGAATCTAATGACAATTTAACTGCTCAATTAGAATCTTCTGATGCGAACATTGCATTGATGAACAGCATTTCTGTCGAATTACAAGCATCACTTTCTTCTGCTAATGACACATTAAGCGATCTAAATCTACAATTATCTATTAAAGAAGATTATATTTCTAATTTAACCTCACAGAAAAATTCTTTACAAAACGAATTAGATGCAGCAATCGAATCTAATTCTTCCACTATTTCTTCATTGGAATCAGAATTAGTACTATTAAATCAACAAATAAATCAGCTTTCGTCTGATATTTCTGATTTGAGCGACCAATTAGAATCTACAGAAGATGAGGTTTCAACTCTCACAAATTCGCTAAATGCCCTATCTGATTCGATGTCCAAATTAACATATCAGATATTTACTGATGTTCAAGGATGTTCCTTAGACAATCCGACTCCTAAGATGAAAATAGGTTTCGATGATGGTACTGGTCCAGGTATTCCGGATGATGGAATTCTCCAAGGACCTGAAGTATCTATGATTTTTGGTGATTGCTCCGAAGCAATAGGACAAGTTGCTAATATCGGTTCAGCAAATAATAATCCCCGAATTTCAAATATGGTAGAGATGGGAGGAAATCTATACTTCACTGCTGACGATGGAGTCCATGGCAACGAACTTTGGAAAACTGATGGTACAGTAGGTGGTACCTCAATGGTAATTGATTTATCACCTCCTATGTGTCCAACCTGCCCAAATATGGATTCAGACATTGTTGAATTAGTTGCAGGAGATTCCAAGCTATTCTTTAGTAGTCCTGTGCAAAACGCCGGATTACCTGATTTCACAAGAGAACTATTTGTCAGTGATGGAACTGCATCTGGTACACAATTAGTAATGGATATATTTGATTGCCCGTTAACTTCAGGAGATATCACATTTGATTATGATGGCGTTAATTCCCTTACAGTCCTCCCTGGATCGACTTTCGGGACTGCGGGAGGGGATCGAGTTGTATTCTCAGCATTCCATTGTTCACTCACAAATTATGTTTGTTTTGGTGAGGAGCCATGGATTTCAGATGGTACTTTATCTGGGACGAGATCTTTGGCAGATATTAGAGTAGGAGATACTCCCATGAATACACAAGACGGTCAAGGTGTACTCATTGATGATGTAGGTAGCCAACCAAGATTCTTTTTCCAATCAGGAGATATGGTATATTTCTTCGCAGATGACAATAATTCTGGACGAGAACTTTGGAAAATAGATACTTCACGTGCTAGTTCTGGAGCAACATTGGTCAAGGATATCAATCCAGGCTCAGATGATAGTATTCATTTATTCTACGACCCAGAATTTGTTCAGATGAATTACGATATATATTTTGCAGCAGATAATGGTGTCAATGGAGAAGAATTATGGAAAACAAATGGATTCGGATTAGGTACAACGATGGTTAAAGACATTAATCCCGGATCGAGCTATGGTTATCCTAGTCAACTAACTGTAGTAGGTAGTATGCTATATTTCCAAGGGTTTTCATCAAATACCACTATCGAACTGTTCCAAAGTGACGGGACTAGTGATGGTACATCCAGTATCTATGCCAATGGATCCTACCTTCTAACTACCAATGGATATGAGCTATATTACGCTGGAGATAATGGCCATGTTTGGAAATATGACGGAGTAACCAACGATCTAATTTACTCAAATGAAGATGAGATAATTGCAGACATGGTTGCATTTGGCAATAACGTGTATTTTTCTGTAATGAGTTTTGAAGTATCTGGTGAATTAATTACTATATTGTACGAAACTGAAGGCTATGCTGATCTTACTTTCAGTATTTTAGAAGGTGACTTAGAAGATTTTACGGTGGCCGGTGACACACTTTTCTATACTAATCAGAATAAATTGAATTATTATTCGCCTAACTCCGGGGCATTCATTACTGTTTGAAATTTTGATACTTAATGAGCCGAAGAGGGCTAACTTTTTGTTCAAAGAGAACCTCCGAAAATTATGAATCTTAAGACTGATCCTAATCTCGGTTCCTCCCTTATCAATAGGCGTAGCATCCACATTCTTGGTGCTGGTCTGAATAAAGAGCGTAACGCTCACAAGGCAGTAGGTGAATTATCAAAGAAAGGCTGGAGATCTGTCCCCGTCCATCCCCGAGATGCCGGTGCGACTATATCTGGTATGCCAATTAGATATGAAATTGAGAGAGATGTTGAATTAGATGTAGTTGTTCTATTTCTTGCTCCTGAACGTACACGTAATGTAGTCAGAAATCTTCTCCTTAGAGAGATAGAAAATCCACCTCTTATTTGGTTTCAGCCTGGGGCTGAAGATGAAACGACAATCTCTTGGTTGAATGATGCTGGATGGGATTTTGTTTACAACGATTGCATAGTTAAATATGTTGAGAGAAATGATTTGAGACGTACAATTTCTCAGTTTCCTTGGTTTCGTCAAGTGCAAGATAAAGATGATTCGGGATGTTCAATTTGGACTGTCCACGAGGCTTCTGATGATGTTGATTTACCTAACACAAAACTAGAGTGGGTAGGGGATTTAGTTGATTTACTATTATCAAGCAATGTAATTCCTAAATATATCCGAAGTCTTGTTAATGAGAATGAAAGTCTTGAGGGATGCGCTAGAAGATTAGCATCATAGTAATTATCTATATCCAATATTAGAATAGTTTTTTTTGAGTAGTAGAACTCATTTTCTTACTTTTTCTCCTTGGTCTTCTTCTGCTACCGTGTACTTTCAGTACCTTCTTACTAATTTCACGTGCTTTTTCGCTGTTTCTAGCAGAGTAACTTCTACTTACCCCCTCCTTTCGAGTTACTAGTTCATCAACAATAGGTTCAGGGTATTCTATTCCGATTCTACAACTAATTGAATTTTGTAGAGATTCCGGCATCAGCCATGGTTCATGTATAAAATTCGTTGGAACCATTGATAATTCTGGGATCCATTTTCTGATATAGTCTCCATCAGGATCTTGATCTTTACCTTGTTTAGTCATTGAGTATGCCCTAATGGTATTTATTCCAGTAGTCCCTGATTGCATTCCTACTTGTGACCAATGTATTCCTGGTTCATAATCTAAGAATTGTCTAGCTAGGAATCTACCTGTATCTCTCCAAGGTAGCCACAGGTTGTATGAAGCAGCAGACATCATCATTGCTCTCATCCGGAAATTTATCCAACCAGTTGATGTTAATTGCCTCATGCAAGCATCAAAAAATGGCCATCCTGTCGTCCCTTCTTTCCATCTATTGAACTTTTCAGGGTCTAATATTCTATTCATATTCGACTCAATTATGGGGTTTTGAGCTTTCAAGTCTAAATCCGGTTCCATTTCTAATTTTTGAATAAAGTGGCATCTCCAAGCTAATCTAGTTCTGAATGAATTCAAACTTTTAATCCACTCTGCATGCCCTTCTAATTGTGATTTATTTTTTTTGATATAATTTATTCTAGAACTCGTTTCTTGAACTGCTCTTCTCAAGGATAAAGCTCCAACGCTGAAATACGGTGATAGGCCTGATCCATGCTTAACCGAAAGAGTAGGGCTTGAGATAGCCCAACTGTATTTCTTTCCGTCTTTTTGAAGGAACTTATGTAGTCGTTTTAATGCAGCATTTTCTCCAGGTTCTGGCCTATTTTGTAAAACTCTAGGGTTCAAAATCAAATCTTCAATTTCAGGTATTTTTCTATTGAAAGGAATAGTGTGTTTGAAGATTGGCGGATCACTGAGAGACATCCGCATTCTTTCATCTCTTCTCTTCTTCCATCCATCTCTATTCTTTAATCTTCTAATGACACCATTATTAGGATACTCAATCCATAATATTTTTTCTGATTCGCACCATTCAGATACTTTCTTGTCTCTCTGATAAGACCAATAATTACCTGTCTCTTCATGAGATAGTATTCTTTTAATATGAAATTGTTGATTAATTTCTTCCAGTATTTTTATACAGTCTCCCTTTTTAAAATGTAATTCAGCACCCAATTTTTTAAGGTTTACAGATAAATTCCTTGCACAATCTAATTCCCATTGGATATGTATAGGGTCAGTATCTTCAAGCTCGAATCTCTCCGTTTCGATAATAAATAAGCATAGTACAGGTCTCCCAGAAAGTGCCGCACTGAGAAGTGGAACATGATCATGTGTCCTCAAATCTCGTTTAAACCAAACAAGATCAATACCTATCATAATCTATCATATTAAATTCTATATTTCATGTTATGTTTTTCTTGGTAATATTGTGACACATCTCTTTTCCCAATCTATATTTTCCAAAGAACCAATAATCCATGAGGCTATACTAACTCTTGATACATTAGTACGAGTATTAGTTACTAATGATTCACCAGCTACTAATTCAATAAAATCTTCTTTATCATTTAACATTGGAGGTCTTATAATGGTCCAGAAATGGTCAGTTCCCTGCAATATTTCATCAGCCTTAGCATGATCTTCAAATGCAATCTTTAGATTACTCATTCGTATTAATGTTCTAAAAATGAGTCCAGTTCTAGTTTTTGATTCACCGACTCCCTGGGCTGATATTTTCACTATGCGTTTTGAACCTGAATCACTCAACGCACTGGTAAGAATTTTCATTGATTTACTATGTAACTGGCGGTCACCAGTAATTTTTGCAAAAGGTGATCGTGATGTCCTTGATATTGATAATGCTAAAATAATAATCTCACATTCATTAATTGCATTTCGAACATCCTCTTCATCTGTGATATTTCCTTTGAAAGGTATAGCCCCGTCTGGAACATTCCCCCAATCTGCAGTTCTTCCAAAACAAACAGTCTCGTATCCCTTTTCGATTGCTATTTTTGCAATCTGTTTTCCAGTACGCCCTGTGCCTCCGAATATCACTATTTTTTTCGGCATAATCACATCTCTAATGAAATTATAATAGTAATAATTGTGTGAATTAATTCAGTTTTTGATTCTTTATTTAAATAATGTTCATAGTGGAGTTTTAATTCCTATTGCCCTAACTACACACCATCCTGCTCTAGCTTCCCACATAGCAAACATGCCTCCAGCAATACTTCCAAGTACTGGAATCCAATATACATCTGATGGTAATATGTTCTGAGTTATCAGTAGCGCCATAACAAATCCTGTTAAAACAGCAAATATACCTGTTACAAAACGCACTACTCTGCCTCTTGCATCAATGTTACAAGTCCTACTCATAATTGCACATGGGATGCTTTAGCATATTAATGACTGTTTTTTGTACGCTGCTATCATTAAGAACATATTTTCATTATTGAATAAATCTAGATTATCCAATAAATAAGTCATGGTTGATATTTTTTTTAATGTATAATCGCAATATCTTAGCATTTAGCACCATTTCTTTATTGAAGGATTCGTCATGCCAAGGCCATGACTGCAGGGCTAGAGTCAACTCTCGTCGCGGTCTTAGTACTCATTTCTCCTTTATTCTTAGCTATACCACTTTCCTTTGCTTGGAAATGGTGGACTGGTATGGAACCAGAGCATGAACATTATCGAGAAAAGGTTCGTGTTGTTTTAGATTCAGGTATACCTTTGAGCCGTTATCGCTCTGAATTAGATGCAGAGGCTAGGAAAGTGTATCTTGATCCTGATCGACAAGCTCGTATTGAATCTGATTTGCTCAATCCATTGGGAGTGACGCATTTCATTCTTTTTCCAGCTTTAATTGCTTGGCCTATATTATTTCCTTTTTCTATAATAATTGGACTATTGGCATGGTTCCCTTTGAAAATTTTTGAGTGGATTTTGATCGAAAAAAAATTACTATTAAAAATCACATCATCAGTGAAGAAAATTAATAGATGGGAAATAATAGGCATACCAAGGTTAGATATTGGAATTAAAACATCTGATAGAATTCTTTCATCTATCCACCGGATGCCTATTACAGTATTTTTAGGCCTATTCTCATATCTCTTGATAATGAATTTACATTGGTTAGCAGATTTTTCTATAAGAAATACAATTTTACTTGCTTCGTTATTATACATTATACTTGTATCATTCATATCTGTTATCCGTGCTGCAACCGCCAGTGCTCTTTCATTTGCAGATCTCCCCAAAAGAAGAGTAATTCCAATGGATTCTTTAGTTGAAACTTGGATGGCCCCGTGGGTGGGGGCTGGTCTGATATTCTTCTTAGTTCGTCAGTTGACATTTTCTTACAAAGGAATACGTGAAGATACTGTATTTGCAGACCCTATAATTTTCTCTTTAGCTATCTTGTTAGTTCTATATACAGCAACAATCATCGGTCTAATGATTGAGGTGACATTCTTCCGTAATCGTGGTAAATCAGTTAAGATTGAATTTCAAAAACAAGTTGTCAAAGAACATTCTCCTACTCTGTATTTGTTTACTCAGCATCTTGGAGATCTGAAGATTTCACCATTAATGTCATTAGATGATTGGGTTAAACAGGGTGAAAATTTTGAATCTGATGACTTGATTCAACTATAGTTCTTCAGTTGAGATTAATAATTCATCATTTATTTTTAATTCACTATTTTCTTTAAGGCTGATTACAGCAAATCCTTGATTGCCTAAACTAGATGTCACTCTAACTTTTCTTCCAGTGTTAGAGAGATATGTCCCAACATCAAGCCTGCTATCGGTTCTGAATCTCATAATTTTTTTACTTAATTTCCCTCTACTTTCTAATCTTGCATGTATTTCTTGCCCAGGGTAGCAGCCCTTTTTCAAGTCAACTATCTCATCCAAACCGAGTTCTCCGGGTAAGAAACCTTGGTTATATTCTTCATTATCTAATATCCCATTTTCTATACGATGTGTATCCCAAGTACCTTCGTCACAAAGCTCTGCACCATTTCCTTCGATTGTGTTAATAAATGAATCAATTAAATCTGTTTGAATTAATATATTCACTTGATAATCATTTTTTAATTTGACTTTTAGAATATAAGAATCATTTTCTATTATCCAAAAATCATCCCCCATCGTTGATATTTCAGTGCCTAGTATATTCGAAACTTGTTCTTGATTTTTAGCAAATATTGAGATAATTTTCAGTGCTCCATCACCGTTCATAATTTTTACATCTTCATTCCAGTGAGTGCCAGAAACTATCAATTCTCTTGTTTTTTCCGCATTCTCCTTGATTCCTAATATCAATAATTGTCCGGAAATACTACTTATCTCCAAAGCATCAGTAATCTTACCATTTGCATCACAAATCAAACTTTTACAATTCTCTAAGTCTTTAATTTCAGTGATATTGGAAGTAATTATTCTGTTGATATGTTTAACCGAATCTTTTCCTTCAACAACAGTTACACTATGTTCTCGAATATAATATCTGCAACATGAACTTTTGTACTGCAATTTTATCACTCAGCCGAATGATTGACCGCAACCGCATGCTCTTGAAGCATTGGGATTTGTGATGTTGAAACCGCCTCCCATCAATGTGTCTTTGAAATCTAATTCTATACCATTGAGCAATGAACTATCGTTGTTATGAATGTACACTTCAACTCCCTCAAATTCTTGAATCTGAAAATCTCCTGATTCAGGTTTTTCCATTATTTTCATGTCGTATAAGTATCCTGAACAACCTCCTGATTGTGCACTGATAACCAAACAGTGTGAATTTTCTTCGCCTTGAATGGTATTTTTCATTTGTTTTAGAGCAGAATCTGTCACTGTGATTTTTACTTCAACTACTTCTGCCTGTGTAATCACAGGTAAGGTGAACCCACCTCCGCCCAGAATGCCCATGAACCCTTGACTAAGTAGGCCTATATGAACAATCGTGTATTTACGCATAACAACCTATGGTAACATAAGATAACCATATCTCCCGTAACTATGGATGGGCTAAGGGATGTACCTGCTCAATGGTTATCTTCGGGAGGAATACGTAAAGGTATTGACACTGTTTGTCAGGAATCTGCATTGTCAATTTCTATTTCAGATGGTCACGAACTTTCATTTTCTCTTGGCATTACTATGAGGACCCCTGGGTGCGATGAAGAACTTGTAATTGGATTATTATTCTCTGAAGGCATAATTAATTCATCCGATCAAATTACAGAATTAACAATTCATAATGACAAGGCTTTAGCAGTCATACCGAATATTAATCAAACCAACATTTCTCAATTTCTACGTAGAAAATCTTCAACCTCTTCTTGTGGTATTTGTGGTAAGGAATCTATATCTAATCTATTACATATCCATGGACCTAAATTGTCTGGAAATATTAATATCTCTTCATCAGTAATCAATAATTGCACAGACAAATTACGTAAAAATCAATTATTATTTGAAAAATCAGGTGGTGCCCATGCATGTGGTTTGTTCAGTTTATCAGGAGAACTACTTTTTTCAGCAGAAGATATTGGAAGGCATAATGCAATGGATAAACTTGTAGGGAAGGTGCTTTTATCTTCTAAAAAAGCATTTCTAGATTCATTTATACTATTCTCTGGAAGGTTATCATTTGAACTTGTACATAAAGCACGTAGAGCGGGAATACCAGTTCTTATTGCAATCGGTGCACCAAGTAGTCTGGCTATTGACATAGCAATAGAACATGGCCTTACGTTGGTTGGTTTTACAAAAAATAATAATATGACAGTATATTCAGGTAGAGGTAGAATCAGTCACTAATTGGTTCAACAGAGGTGGACTTATGAAAAAAGATGTTAATCCTTTAACTCCATTAGAATCTAAGCCTCCTAAATTAAGTAAACCGAAAAATTCTGCAGCAGGAATCCCTGCACTCATATCCACAGCTAGATATGGTTTAGGTAATATGGGAGTTTTGAATTCACTTAAAAATTTAGCAAAAGTTAATGATTTTGATGGTTTTGATTGTCCAGGTTGTGCTTGGCCTGACCCTGACAATCACCGCTCGTTCGCTGAGTTCTGTGAAAACGGAGCAAAAGCAGTTGCGGATGAGGCTACAATGAATAGAGCCGACATTAATTTCTGGTCTAAGTGGACTGTAGGGGAGTTGTCTCAGAAATCAGATCATTGGTTGAATTCACAAGGTAGAATTACTCAGCCATTGGTCCTAATGCCTGGTTCAGAATATTATACTCCTATTAGTTGGAACGACTCTTTTGATATTATAGCAGATAATTTAGTTTCTCTTGATAGTCCCGATGAGGCGGTTTTTTATACTTCAGGGAGGACTAGTAATGAGGCGGCTTTTCTCTGGCAATTATTAGCTAGGAGGTTTGGCACAAATAACCTTCCTGACTGTTCTAATATGTGTCATGAATCATCAGGTGTGGCACTTAATGAGTCAATTGGAATCGGTAAAGGGACAGTTACGCTTGATGATTTTAATTCGGCTGACTTGATTATAGTAGTAGGTCAGAATCCGGGGACTAATCATCCACGAATGCTTACTGCACTTAGAGATGCTAGGAAAAACGGTGCTTCGGTAATCAGCGTCAACCCTCTGACTGAAACAGGAATGAAGAGATTCAAACATCCTCAGAACCCTATTGAAATGTTTGGTTTAGGTTCCTCAATTGCAGATAAACATCTCAAAGTCAAAATTAATTCAGATCAAGCATTATTTAGAGCTTTTTCTAAATCTATCATTGAATCTGGGAACTTAGATAATGAATTTATTAATGATTTCACAGATGGATATGAAGATTATAGAAAACTTGTTCTTAATACTGATTTAGATGAGATTTCTGAGATAACAGGTATTAGTACTGAAGAACTTACTCAAGTCGGTGAAAAAATTTCAAATTCAAAGGCTACGATAGTTTGCTGGGCTATGGGAATAACTCAACATAAAAACTCAGTCGCTACAATACAAGAAATAGTAAATTTCCTTTTACTTGGTGGAAATATTGGGAAGCCGGGTGCTGGTGTATGTCCAGTGAGGGGGCATTCTAATGTGCAAGGTGATAGGACAGTCGGAATCAACCATAAACCATCCAACTCTTTCATTGATAATTTAGAAAAGTCAACAGGTATTATTGCTCCGATTAAACACGGATATGATTCTGTTGAAGCAGTTAGGGCTATGGAATCAGGTGATGCAAAAGTATTCCTTGCTATGGGAGGTAATTTTGTTTCTGCAATGTCTGATACAAATCGCACATCTAATGCTTTGAGTAAATGTCAATTAACAGTTCATATCTCAACCAAGCCAAATCGTTCACATCTTGTAAGTGGGAAAATTGGGCTGATATTACCTTGTTTAGGACGCACCGAAATTGATGTTTCTCCAATCGGCCGTCAATTTGTGACTGTTGAGAATTCAATGGGGGTGGTCCACTCATCTAAGGGAACTTCTAAACCAGCCAGTAAGCACCTAATTTCTGAGCCATCAATAGTTTCAGGAATAGGTGGAGCTTTGGAGACCAGACTTGAGAGAAGCGGTATTGCTTGGCGAAATCTTTCAGAGAATTACGATTTAGTACGGGACTTGATAGAGAAAACGATTCCGGGTTTTGAAAATTATAACCAGAGAATAACATCTAAGTCTGGATTTTATCTCCCAAATCCTCCTAAAGATAGTCGAACTTTCAAAACTAAGAACGCTTTAGCGAATTTCTTCAGTCATGAAATATCTTGTATGCCAAGTAGTGATAAATTCATGATGATGACAATTCGATCTCATGACCAATATAATACTACAATATATGGTTTAGATGATAGATATAGAGGAATTCGAAATGGACGCAGAGTAGTTCTAATGAATAGAGAAGATTTGGTAGAGAATAATCTTGAGGAAGGTGATTTAGTTGATTTGAGTTCAGACAGAGAGTCTGAATCTGTAGTTTCTCAAAATTGGTATGTTGTTCCTTATGATATTCCCAGAGGTAACATAGCAACATACTTCCCTGAATCAAATGTGTTGATTCCCCTCGATAGCGTTGCAGATAGAAGTAATACACCTACTAGTAAGTCTGTACCAATAGGAATTAAGAAATCTACTAGTTAAGTTTCTTTTGTTCTTTTATTAGTAATTTGCACCTATTGATTTGTGCTTTACATAATTTTAAATCTTCATCGACCAAGCCTCTTCCCCTTGCTTGTTCAAAACATTTCACAGCATCTGCATATAGTTCAATAGCGGCATATGATGATCCCATGTTGTACAACGTTCTACCAGTAACTGAACTAGGATCTAATATGACTGCAGCATGATATTCTTGTATACTTTCAGCGTATTCATTTAGTTGATACAAGGAGTGTCCTTTGCCATTATGAATTCTCACTCTTAGTTCAATTTCTTCATCAGGTGAGCCCGATAATGCCTTATTGAAGCAATTCAAAGCTTCATTAGCATTGTTTTCGGTAAGCAATATTAGACCCTTATTATACCACTCAATAGACTCATTTACATTCCCGTCATTATTTATTTCATATGAATCGATTTTTTCTTTCACTTCTTTAGCAGCAGAAACTAGATTTTCGATTTCTTCCTCTTCGTCAACCTGTATTTCTTGTCTCCCTAATTCAGTTAATTCCTGCGCTCTTTGTAGGCATTGATTAGCTCTGTCTAAATAACCTGCTTCAGAAAGAGCATCTGCTAAACCTTCCCAAGAAGAAATATCCGAACTATCTTTCTTCAACAATTCTTTCCATTCATTAACTGCTGACGCATGTTCACCTCTCAGGCTCATTTTGTTCGCCCGAGAGGTTCTCGCTGTCTTACTATTAACAAAATCTATTTCTTCAGTAATCTCTTGTTTCTTTTCTTCTTCTGGTAAAATTTCTTCTTCACCACCATCTAAATCATCTGTATCATCACTAATTGCATTCGCCGGAATATTGATGATTTCCTCCTCTTCATTTGCTTCATAGTATGAGTGTGAATTATCGAATAATTTTATTTCTTTAGGTATATTTAATTTTGAAATTCTTAATAAATCTATATTTTCGCCAATACTTTCCAATGCCATTTTAGCGAAATTTGCTGCTCTCTCAGAATCGCTTTTTTCTAATATTAAAGCTAAGTTTGCATTTGTAGGTCCGTGATCAGGGTTAATTCTGTGTGCCTGCTCGAATGAATTAACAGAGTTCTCAAGATTTCCTAACTTGGCATGTATAACTCCTAGTCCGTACCATGCTGCTGAAGAATTTTCATCAATAATTGTGACTTTTTTATACAAATTCGCCGATACAATATAGTTTCCACTATTCGCATTCCTCTCAGCATCTAAGAGTAATTGCCTTATGTCGATATCAGACATATAACTCGCATAGACTTCCTTGAGTTAAGCATTGGCTGTATATGTCTCTGTTTGAGCCATGGATTGAAGGCATATACTCCTTCCGAGATATATGACACGCCAACTTAAGATGATGGGAATTTGTGGGACATATGGATTAGATTCTGCTAACGGACGAATGTTAGAGATAGTATCTGAACTGTTGAAAGAACAAGGTATTGAGTGGCTTGTCTGGGATAATAAACTGAATCCATTACCTTTCGTTGGTGAGGATGGTTGTTGGGACCACCCCAATGTCAAAAAATATAAAGAAATGGCTAGTTCTGCTGATGCATTCGTACTTTCTAGCCCTGAATATCATGGTACCATGAGTGGAGTTATGAAAAATTCTCTTGATTGGTTATCTTTTGATCAAACTACTGGGAAGATATTTGGATTTATCAGTACGCTTGGAGGTCAAGCAAATACTACTACGTTGAATCATATGCGTGTCGTTGCAAGATGGATTCATGGTGTTTCGATACCTGAACAATTAGTAATTGCGAAAGTCAAGACTGTTTTCGATGATAAGGGAAATATCATAGACGAAGATCTAAATATTCGTATTCAGAAATTTGTTGACAGTATGGTTCTCCATGCGAGCAAATTAAGAATTTAAGATTTATTTTATTCTTTAACTACTATTTCTGGTGTTCCTAGGCGTGCTTCTTCGTCTCTCTTTTCTTTATACACAGAGGAGAAGTAAGCAATCATTGGTAAAATCAATAATAGTGTAAAGCACCCAACAAGAGTCGCTAGGCTGTAAATTGATTCTTGAATAGGGTCAAGTTTGAATTCTTTTACAGATACTAATTCATGAGTTGTGATATTTGTATTTACTTCCAAACCTTGTGACGAAATTTTATTTCCTTCTGAATCCATTATACTGATTTTCCATGTTATAATTCTAGAGTTATCATTAATTATTTTTTGAGATGTTTCATTCGCCTCATCAAGCGAATCTGCTTGTATCGAACCAAGTCCACCTATTGGTAAATCTAATGATACTAGGCCAATCATCATATTTTGCTCATCTAAGTTGATTTCATGAAATGGTCCCTTGATACAGGTTTCTATCAAATCCACATAATCGGGAGCGAATTCTTTGCAATTGTAGTCTCTGTCGTCTTGTCCAAGTGATGGTGTATGGTACCAATCAACACCTGATGCATCCAATTTTAGTATACTTCCCTGTGGTGCGCCGACTACTGTGGTATTCACCCATGTTATTGCAGAATTTGTAACGACATACCATTCAGACATATTTTCTTCAAGTTCAATTAATTCAAGACTGCTTTCTGAATTAGAGGTTTCAAAAAGATAATATTCTGAGTCAACAGTGTTTGAATGTACTGCATAACCGAGTATAAAAATCAGTACTAAACCCATTCCAATAAGTGTGCGTAACATGTTGGGGTTACGTGACATTGACTTCTCCATATTAGTGACGATTAGGGAAGTGGTTTTGAATACTTGTTGAACAGACTTACAGTATGACATCTCGGTGTACTGTGGTCGTCTCTTGTCATCACGGTTAAATACAGACTCTAGGACGGGCGGTCCGCACAAAGGTGATAGTATGACCACGTATTACGATGTACCAGCTGATTTACTGATTGGCAGCCTCTCTTCTGAGCTTCAAGAATTAGAGCAAATAACACCTCCTGATTGGGCAGATTACGTCAAAACAGGCATTCACCGTGAGAGACCACCTACTCAAGAAGACTGGTGGTTTATCCGCTCTGCTGCGGTTCTCCGTAAAGTTGGAATGAAGGGCCCTATTGGTACAAACCACATGGCTCAATTATTCGGCGGACCTAAAGATAGAGGTGTGAAGCCGACTAGAGCAGCTGCAGGATCAAGAAATGTTGCTAGAACAGTATTACAACAATTAACAGAAGCAGGGTTGATTACAAGTAAGTGGAATCCAGCTAACACAGTTAACTTCGGCAAGGTATTGACTCCAGAGGGGCACGCTCTTTTGGATAAGGTTGCACACTCGGTTAGAGAAGTGGCAGAAGAAAAATATCCTGGACTATCAAAATATTAAGGTGATTAAATGGCTCGCGTTAAACCATTAGCAAAAAAACTAAGACTAAATAAAGTCACAAAGCAGAATCGTAGAGTTCCTGTTTGGGTAATGCTTAGGACGAATAGAAATGTCACAAGTCACCCTAAGAGACATATGTGGCGCAGATCTAAACTACAAAGGTGAGTAAATATGGCAGAAGTTAGAGAAATGACAATACCATTACGTGCTGCTTGGTCCGTTCCAAGAACAAGAAGGGCTAATCGAGCCATGGCTCAAATCAAAAAACATGTTTCACAGCACATGAAGAAAACTGATGAAGAAGAGATTTGGATTGACGAATCAATTAATCATGTAATTTGGGCTAGAGGGATGCAAAATCCACCTAGAAAAATACGTGTACAAGTTACAAGGGAAGAAGGTTTTCCGTTAGAAGTCAAATTATTGGAGGATTAAATATGGGTAATATCAGACCATCATTCATTAAAATTAGAGCATTGAGATTGGTTGAACTTTATCCAGATATGTTTAATGCAGATTTTGAGAATAACAAACACTACGTCACAGAGTATACTGATGTATCAAATAAGCGTATGAGAAACTGGATTGCTGGTTATATCACACGCTACAAACAACGTAGAGTAGATTAGATAGTATTATTCTAATCTCTGAAGTCGGGAATTTGATTCAGATGGGCGAAATGCTTGATGTCCCCCCTCCATTTTATTCGGAGTTAGTGTCTATTGTTCTCGTGCGCCCCCAATTTGATGGTAATATCGGCGCTGTTGCTAGGTCAATGAAGAATTTTGGTTTCACTGAACTTAGAGTAGTAGGAAGAGATAGTGATTGGTCCGATGAGGTAAGGAATAGAGCTAAGCATGCCCAATCTGTATTGGATGAGGCTAAATTTTATGATGATATTGAATCTGCAGTATCGGATTCTAGCCTTGTAATTGGAACTTCTGGGAAGAGAGAGCAGGGTAGTAAGATTTCTTTTCGACATTTTTTAGAGCCAGAAGATCTACCTACACAACTTACTAATGTTGATGGAAAAATATCAATTGTTTTTGGGCCTGAAGGAAAGGGATTACTTAATAGTGAATTGAAAATATGTGATTTATTAGTAACAATCCCTACTTGGCCTGGATACCCCATCATGAACTTAAGTCATGCAGTATCTGTAATTTGCTATGCCTGGTATCGCAATAATTCATCTTCATCCGATGATTCTAAAAATGAAAAACTCCTTTCATCTGAACTCAAGAATGTCTTGAGGAAGGAGATTACAAGATTATCTGAATTAATACCAACTATTGAATTTAGAAGAATTGGAATAGATGAAACACTACAGAGGGTAATTTTACGTGGTTTACCAAAGGACGACGAAATCCACAGACTTTTGGGAGTAATACAGACCACTAATCTCGCCTTTGAATATTTTTCTCAAAATCCCGACTTATGGGATGAAATTATTTCTCAGAAAGACTAATCTTTTTTCCAGGAGGCCCAAGATTTCGGTGTTTCTCTGACATTGAAAGCGACTAATCTTAATTTTTGTTCGTATTTTGATACAATTTTTGGCTCTATTTGTTCAAAGGCCCATTTTGCTAAGTTTTCTGCTGTAGGTACGAAAGGAACTACAAAAGTTCTATGCTCGTCACCTAATAATGAAAGAGCTTCTAGAGCCTCAT
>CABXQY010000009.1 GCA_902514485.1 uncultured Candidatus Poseidoniales archaeon | reverse complement strand
GAAGAAATGAATACTTTGGTTTTGTATCCTTCAGGGATAATGCCAGTATCTGGGACTATACAAGTTTTAATCGATGGAGATAATGAAAGATGGGATATCGATTCTGAATGTTTCGAGGACAAACTAATTTGTAATTTTGAAAACATTAGTCAAAATAATCATGGTTCGTTTAACTTTCTAATTTCAGATAATAATTTAACTGATACATCTCCAGTACAGTTACGTCTAATCGTAGATACTGGAGACTCAACTAAAGAACATGTCATTGCAGTCAAGTACCCTAATGTCACATCTCCTGATCCTGTTTGGCAAAGGGATAATTTATCTCCTAAAGAAAGAATTTGTATAAATATTGAAGTTATGGAAAACCAGTCCGGAAACCTGTCTGTAAGTTCGAACCCATTTTGGACAATAGAAAATTCAAGTTTCCTTCCAGAGGGGGAGAGTGAATTATGTCTTATTTCTGAGAAAGGTGGCTGGGAGTCGTTAGAAATAGGTAATTCCGGTATTTCTGGTTATAGGATGGGGCCTATTGTGGAATTTAAATCTGATAATGGCGAAAAAAGAATTTGGAATTTACCGATTGAAAATTCTTATGTCAACATATTCTTGAATCAAACAACCGGTCTTCAATTAAATCAAGTTACAGAAGGTGTACTATATTCTGATACCTTTAGTTCGCCATTCTGCCCTTCTGAAAATATTATTCCAACATTAAGTCCTGATTCTGAGGATAATTTTACCCTTTTACTTGGTTCACCAATTATTATCGATGGAGATTATGAGGATAGGAGCATATTACTTCCTGAAAGTGGATGGTTAGTAAATTGTGATATTAACGATTCGAGGGCATATTATTTGAAATCTGGTTTTGATATAGATATAGATGGTTTAGTGATGAATGATTCAAAATTACCATTCTCAGATTTTACTATTAATTCAAGGGTAGATATGAATCTAACTTTAAATCTCGATATATCTAGTAACTTAAGGAACGACTCTGGTTTAGAAATCTCGTTGCCTAGTTCCATTCTTGCAAATGATTCCGTAGATATTGGGATCAATCTCAATGAGATAGATAGTGAGGTTTGGAGGGTATTTTGGATTACTCAAGACTCCGATAGTTTAACTCTAAATTTCGCATTAAAGTGCCCTATTGGGGGATGTAATAATTGAGAGTAGCGATAATTGGTGTTGGCTCCATTGGAGGTGTCATTCTCGGCGCTATGGCTGATACAGATGTAGATTTAGTCTGTATTTCGAGAGGTCCTACTGCAACTAGTTTATCTGATATGGGGCTAGTTTTGCATACTCCCGAAGGGAGTATAGAAGTTGTACCCTCTGAGAGATACCTGTTAGTAGATAGCCAAGCGGGGCCTCTTTCGGAGCAGATACGGGGTACATGTGATATTGCAATAATTTGTGGGAAGACACTTGATACGCCAGCATTAGCTGAATTGGCATCAGAGGTCCTTTCTGAAGACGGGTATGCATTGACAATCCAAAATGGATTAGGTAATGCAGAAATATTAGCTAATAGAATTGGTAGAGGACGTGTATTTGTCGGTTCTCTTACTCATGCGGCTTGGCGAAGTAATGAAGGAGAGGTATATTGGGTAGGGAGGGGAAGTATTCAATTCGGTGCACTAAATATACAGGAAAATTTCAGAGCTGAGCCTCTTCTAAAAATCCTCAATGAAGCCGACCTTAATGCTATATTAAGCGATGATATCCAGCAGACCATTTGGAAAAAATTACTAATAAATGTGGCAATAAATCCAGTTTGCGCGATAGCCGGGGTTCGTAACGGGGCTCTTTTAGAAGTTAATTCACTTTGGCAACAGGCAATTCAGGCTATGCGTGAGGCTGCTATCGTAGCACGCGCTAGTGGAGTAGATTTAGGAGACATCAAACTAGAAAATTTTCTTCGAGATGTAGTAAGTATATCTCCTGAAAATAGATGCTCGATGCTACAAGATATCATGGCAGGCAGACCTACTGAAATTGATGCTCTGTGCGGTGCAGTTGTTCTAAGAGGAGAAGCGGAAGGAATTCCAACTCCTTGTAATGCAATATTACACGGGCTGGTCAAAGGTATTGAAAAATCTTCTAAGTTTGATTGACCATTTACTCTAAATCCTTATTATAATGCAAGCCTATATTTTCTTTTCTACATAATGACGCACTGACTACAATTTTTGCTACTTGAATTAGATTTCTTAGTTCTACTAGGTCTTGTGTTGGTTTACATTTTTCCCAGATTATATTTACTTCATTTTCTAAATGATTAATTCTTCGCTCAGCTCTTTTTAGTCTATCATTACTTTTTACAATCCCTACATCCATTGTCATAGTTGTTCTCAGAGCATCTAGATCTGCGCGTAGAGGTGAATGTTCAATTAATCTAGAAAGATTGTCTGCGCGCCAGAGAGGGATATTTTTAGGCAAATGCTGTAATTTTTTCTGATTATATTTTTGGATTAGATTTTTCGCTGCACGTTCTGAATATACAACTGCTTCAAGAAGGCTGTTTGATGCTAACCGATTTGCCCCATGTAAGCCGGTTCTTGCTACTTCTCCAATTGCATAAAGTCCTGGCATCTCTTTACCATGTACAAGTGCATGCCCATAGTGGTTTACATTCACTCCTCCGACCATGTAATGGGCTGCTGGAATCACTGGAATTGGATCTATCCCAATAGAAATCCCATAGGATTTTAATTTCTTATCTATATTTGGAAATTTGTCAATCAATTCATATTCGTCTAAGTGTTCAGTTATTAGGAATACATGTTTGTCTCCATTTTTCTTCAACTCAGAATCAATTGCTCTTGCTACAATATCTCTTGTTCCGAGTGACCCCATTTCTGAATATTTATTCATAAATGAGTAGCTCTCTGGATCTTTAACTCCAGACTTTTTCCAGTTCTGAATATCCTTTTTGGTCATTAAAATTGCGCCATACCCCCTCATTGCTTCAGTAATTAAAAATGGTCTGGAACTATCTAAAGACAACGATGTAGGGTGGAATTGTATAAATTCAATATCTTTGATATCCGCTCCAACTCTAAGTGCCATCCCTACACCATCGCCTGTTGCAATTGATGGATTCGTTGTCGAACGATGTAGATAACCAACTCCTCCAGTAGCTAATACTATTGCTTTTGCAGGCAATGTGTGTACTAATCCAGAAGGTGCAAGGCACCAAACTCCTACAACTCCCTTTTCTGGCACTCCATATTCTTTCTGAATCAGGTCGATTGCCATCCAGTTTTCTAGTATTACAAACCTATCATCAATTTCTCCCGACGTAGACTTAGTCAGTGCTCTCTCAATTTCTTCTCCTGTAGCATCTTTTGAATGTAGTATTCTTTCATCTGAGTGTCCACCCTCTCTAACTCTATCAAATTCTCCACTCCTATTCTTATCAAAACGAACCCCGTGTTCTACCAAATCTCTTATCCTATCTGCTGCTTCTAATACTACTGATTCAACAACTTCCTCATCACAAAGTCCAGCGCCTGCAGAAATAGTATCCTTTACATGTGCCTCGATAGCATCTTTATCTTCAGGATTAAGTACTCCAGCGATCCCTCCTTGCGCCCAATTTGTATTTGATGTCGATATACTCTTTTTAGTAATCAAAGCAACATTCAATCCTTTCTGTACGCAACGATGTGCTAAAAATAGACCCGCGATTCCTGAGCCAATAACTGCAACATCCACAGGTCGCATCAATTCATCTCTGACGATGCTACCCATATTGCTCTCGATGAGGTCACTCTCAATGAATCTTCGCTTATTTGCCTAGTTAACGGCATAAAATCAGAGGTCTATTTTTCGCTCTGCTGCGCTCTTGTCCTCCTCAATGTTCATAGACGGAAATGCAGCAGCCGACTAATGATGTCGGCGAGAAATTGCTGATATTATATGGTGATGGGATGCATCTAGTAAGAATTGAACTTGAAAATTTCAAATCATTTGGTGGACAAATAATCATACCATTTGAAGAAGGATTCACTGCAATAACCGGCCCCAATGGTTCTGGGAAGTCTAATTGTGGAGATGCTATACAATTTGTACTCGGGCCCAAATCTACTCGTTCCCTACGTGCATCCAATGTTTCTGAACTAATATTCAATGGAGGTGGTGGAGGGAAAGCCGCCCGAAATATGTCCGCAACTCTTGTATTTGAAAATTCACCCGAACCTGATGGTCGCCGTAGATTAAGAATTGATACTGAAGAAGTTTCATTTACGCGTTCAGTTAGGCTAAACCGTAAAAACGATACGATTTCTTCATATTATATCAACAGTAATCCCTCTACCGCTACAGAAATGAGGAGGGTTTTAGCCGAAGCGGGCTTACATGGTGATGGTTACAATATTGTATTACAAGGAGATGTTACGAACCTAGCCTCTATGACACCCCACAAAAGAAGAGGTGTTCTTGAAGAAGTAGCCGGAGTAACTGCTTATGACGATGAAATACGTCGTGCTAATAATCAACGCAAGGTAGTTGAAAATAATATTGAAACTATAGATTTATTTGAAGAAGAACAAAAAACAAGACTAAAAGGCTTGGAAAAAGAACGTCAGCAGGCATTGAAATTCAAAGATCTAAAAGATGAATTAGATTTGAACAAGGTAGTTCTTCAACAATCTAGGCACCGTAATAGATTAGATGATGTCAGACTCCTAGGAGAAGAACGTTCAAGTTACTCTGAACAAATCACTATGCTGACTGAGAATATCAAAACAGGTAATCATAATTTAGGTAACTTCGATGAAGAACTTGTACAGATTGGAAATGATTTAGACGATATAATGAGTGGAGATGCAAGGGAGTTATTAGACACAATCCGTCAACACGAAATTGATATTGAGACGAATTCTGACAGAGTAGGTGACCAATTAAAGATTATCGAATCTACTGAAGAAGATATTGAAATAATCCGAGAAGATTATGAAAGTGCAGAGAATGCAAGAATATCTGGTCAAGAAGAGTTAGATCAAGCAAAAGAATCTTTGTTAACTGCCGACTCCGACTTAATTCAGGCTGCTTCTGACGAGAAACAAGCAAGAGAGGCAATTCAGTCAGGAGATAGGCACGGCCGCGATTTAAATCGCGCACTCGGTCGAGCAACTGACTTAGTTGCAGAAAAACATCAAGAATATTCAATTGCTAGATTGGAATCAGATAGGGCAGAGCAGAACGCTCAAATCGCCTCAGAGAAACTTGCAGATTTAGAAGAGCAGTATGAACAAGCTACGCTTACGAGAGATGACTTGACATTAGTTGGTGAAGAAATTCAAGGAAGTGGCGGCCAGGTAGATCGAACGGCTTTAGCGAATGAGCTACAAAGATTAACTAAGCAAGAAATCGAATTACGCGGAGATCGAGACCGCTCTGAAGTTAAGGCTAGAGACGCAGAAGTCGAACTGGCAAAGGCCAGAGCACGGCAGGAAGCTAAAGCAAATAGGCCAGGTTCAGCGATAACTATAGCTGCTCTAACGAAATTAAGGCAAAGTGGTGAAATTAAAGGTATTCTTGGAACATTAGGTGAATTATGTTCTCCAAAAGATGCAGATCATGAAGATGCACTGGCATTAGCATTAGGGAATGGTTTGAGGAGCATAGTAGTCACTAATGATGAGGTTGCAGCTGACTGTATCAAGTGGCTTCGACTCAATGGTGGAGGCCGTGCAACCTTCTTGCCTCTAAACAAATTGAATGTATCTAGGCCTCAAGGAAGAACATTAATCGTCGCTAAAAACCAGGGTATTCTTGGTTTCGCCCATGATTTACTAGATTATGATTTAGAAGTCGATATTGCAGTTAGGTATGCCTCTAGAAATACCTTGATTGTACGATCAATGGATGTGGCAAGAAAGAATATGGGAGGTGTCCGCATGGTCACTCTAAAGGGAGACATTATCGAAGGTTCAGGTGCGATGACGGGAGGTTCTCCAGCAGGTTCTTCAAGGCCACGTTTTGGTGGAGGAAGCCCAGGTCAACTAGGTTCAGAGAGACTTGAAAGAGCAGTTGAAGAAGCGAACTTAATTTATTCTACTGTTGAAGCCGCATTGAGAGAATTACGCACCAATCAGCAGAAATTACGTGATCAAATCCATGGACTAGATGATAGCGACCAATCGGTTAAAATACGTGAGTGGAAATCTGATATCTCTCGTGCACAGAAAGATGTTGATGAGATTGGTAAGAAGATTATATCTGCTAGAGAAGAATTCTCGCGTGTAGATAAATTATTCATTTCATCAAAGGAAGCGGCTGAAAAAGCTAATTTAGATCATGAAGAATCTCTCCAATCGAGATCTGATGCCGCTACTGCGCTTCAAAACCACACTCCAGATCACCTTTCAGAGATATTAAGGAACGCAGAAAAAACAAGGACTGATGCTGAAAGAACCAAGATAGTATCTGATGCTGCTATTCTTAATGGCACAGAGAGAATGAATATTCTTTCGAATAGATTGTCTGAACTTGCTAGACAAATAACGAACAAAGAACAACTAATTTCTGATGCCAAAAGTGCAATAGTTTCTTTGAAAGAATCCATAGCTAATTCTCAAGAATTATTAGTCGATTTGAAGGGTCAATCTTCACAATTTGATGAAGAACAGCAAATCCTAACCCAACGTCGTGAGATAATCATTGAAGAGAGAGCGAGTTTGAGAGCGGCTCTAGATGCTCATTCTCAGAAACGTGAAACATTAACCTCAAGGATTGAAGAATTGAATATACAAATCCAACAGAAAAGACTGGCAGTTGATGAAATTGTCGCAGAATTAGCAGATGCGGGGATCGATGTACCATCTGCCGAAATCCAATTACCCACTGTGGCCGAGGCGGAAAGAGTAGTGCAGGGACTCGAACGACGCCTCGGTCATCTAGGTGATGTCAATATGTTGGCTATAGAGCAATACGATATTGCTGTTGAACGTGTAGCCGGGCTTATAGAAGATGGAAAGATACTCAGGCAAAGGCGTAATGACCTTGTGGGTATTGCAGACAGACTTGAATCTGAGAGGAAAAAGAGGCTTCTCTTAGTATTCGAACACGTAAATAGAAATTTCAGCCGTGTATATGCACAATTACAACCAGGTGGTATAGGTAGCCTAAGGTTAGAGAATCTTAAAAATCCATTTGACGGAGGCCTTGAGATGGATTGTGTACCTCCAGGTAAGAGTAGTAAAACTCGCAGGAATTTATTATCAGGTGGTGAAAAATCAATGGCTGCTCTAGCTCTAATATTTGCTATACAAGATTACGAACCAAGTCCGTTCTATTATTTCGACGAGGTTGATCAAAATCTCGACCCATTTAATTCCGAATTAATTGCCGCACTTTGTTTAATGCGCTCACAAAGGGCGCAATTTATTATGGTCACATTAAGAAAAGTTAGTTTAAATTTAGCTAATCATCATATCGGTATAACTCATGCAGGTGACGGTTGCAGCCGTCGAATAACAGATTTCGATCGTGCGGCTGCTCTACAAATGAGTGAAGAGATGGAAAAAGAAGAAGCTGCTCGGAAACAGTCAGAAACTGAACGTTCAGAATTAGTGCTCCCTGATCCCGAAAAGATGCCAAGAGCCCCTGAGCCACTCGGGACCCCTAAGTCATTAGGTGGTCTAGCCGAAAGGGCCGGTTTAGATATAGAAGGCTCTGATGCAGATGAGGTAGTAGAAGATGATTCAAAAACAGGAGATTTAATCGCATTAAGAGAAAGAACAGAAGATTGGACTGAAGATATTGAAGAAGCAGATATAATTCAAAATGCATTAGTTGATGAAGAAACCCTCGAAAATGACAATGACGAAATTACTTCATCTGAAATAGAAATTGAGTGAGGTAAGATATGTCAGTTTTTGATGGGAACTCTATGAAAGATGACATAGTTTCGAGATTACTTGGCGGGGAAGCAGATCTTGAAACCAATCGTTACCTCGATAGGTTAGTGGAATTATCTCTTGTTGAAGAAGCAGAACATCAGTTCTTGATAGACCCATTTGATAGGTCCGTTGCATTGGTATTTCAGATGTTTCATAATACAGATCTTGACCCGTGGGATGTAGATCTTTCAGTTTTTCTAGAGTTATTTAATCAAAGAATTAATGATTCAGAAAATATAGATTTGCCAACTTGTGGGAGATTAGTTAGGATGGCTTGGTCTATCCTCCGTGGTCAAGCTAGTTCTCTTCTCGAAAGGCAGGAAAAATCTCTTGTCGATGATGAGTTAGATGATACTTGGGAATTTGAGGATTCATGGGAATCTGAATTTTCTGATGAAGATTATAATTTCTCAGTAGGTGTTCTCACTGGAGCTGCTAACGAGGTCTTACCTACTATGTTTGAAGGTAGGATACATCGTGAAGAAGGACGCCCAGTGACTTTGGGAGAGTTACTCATGGGTCTTCAAGCAGCAGGCAGACTTTCTGAAGAACAAAAAATACGAGAAAAAATAGCAAAAGAACGTCGCGAGGCTAATGAAAAAGCTCGAGCTAGGTTTGGGGGTAGTTTACATGTTGAAAATTTAGAGGACGATCTGAAAAGAACGTGGGATGCTTTACGGAGTCGCACTCTTGAAGAAAAAGAATCTACGGGCCTTAGTGAGATAGTAGATGTTTTAGAGAAAAATTCTATTGATTCCGGATTAGGTGCTGAAGATGCAAAATCTGAAGCTCAAGTTACTGCACTAATCTCATCTCTCTTCCTAACTCATCGCGGATATGCTGAAGTTTCTCAAGATTTAGATGGTAATATTTCATTAAAAAATCTTCATCTTCGAGATGATGACTTTTCTGTCCTAACTGACCGACTTAACCCTAAAGTAAGGCTTAATGAAGGGGTGATGTCGAATGACTGATACCAGTCTTTCAATTATTCTTGAGGCAATAATGTTCACTTCAGGACGTTCTATGTCTACGGATGAACTTTCGAAAATCGTAGGTGAGACCAGTGAAGAAGTAAATACTGCTCTGTCTGAATTGAAAGCGAGAATTAAACGAAGACAAGATTCAGCTTTACAATTGACTGAAGTTTCAGGCCGCTGGATATTCGAGGTTCGCCCGAGTCTTTCGCCTCATCTACCTGAGTCATTTCGTCCGGATACTCCTCAAAGGCTTCTCCCCGCGGCTGCATTAATCGCCTATCATCAGCCTATGGCTCAATCTCAGTTAGTGGAGATGCTTGGGCAGAGAGCTTATGACCATGTTAGGGAATTAGCAAATTTAGGACTTATCGATAGACGTAGAGATGGCCTGACACGCCGTCTGACTACTACTAGAAGATTCGCAGAGTATTTTGGCTGCCCAGAAGTAGATTATCGCGCTGTACGTTCATGGTTCCGTTCTGAAGCCACTAAAGCGGGTCTGACTAGTGCTCAACTTGCCGCGTCTCTTGCACCAGATGAACAAATGTCAATTTCAGAGTTCGTTGAAGAAGATAATGATTTTAATCCTACTTTATCTGAAGATTAGATTATTTTCCTCTAATATCAGAGAGTGCTGCTTCAACAGTTGCCATAGTTATTCTTTCACCACTTTCCTTAACCATGTTTGCAATCAAATCAATTTCTTCATCTTTTGCACCGGCAGAACTTATCATATTTTTTAGGTGCAGTTTCATATGACCTGCTTGTATTCCTACTGTGGCCAATGCTCTGAGTGCCCCTAAGTTTTGTGCCATTCCCGCCGCAGCCATTACTTTAGCTAAGTCATTAGCACTTTTTATTCCTAAAAGTGCCACATTTGCCTGTGCTCCAGGATGTATTCTTACAGCTCCTCCTACAAGTCCCACTGCCATCGGACATTCAATAGATCCAACTAAATTCCCATCTGAGTCTTTCTCCCAATGTGTCATTGAAGTATATTGCTTCTCATGAGCACAATATGAATGAGCGCCGGATTCTATTGCGCGCCAGTCTTGGCCACATGCGATTGCTATTGGAGAAATGGCATTCATTATGCCTTTATTGTGAGTAGTTGCTCTGAATGGGTCCGCGGCTGCAAAATGATATGCTTGTAATACGCCTTCGATGACTTCAGATCCTTGACTTGCATCTCCTTTATCTGACATTTCTTCAGGAGTAAAAGTTGCACTGACTCTAGCTAATCTGTGTATTGCTAAATTACTAATTATTCTTAGAATAACTGTTCCCTTTGACAATGATTCAATTTTAGGAGCTATAGTTTCAGCCATTGTATTTACTGCATTTGCCCCCATTGCATCTCTACAATCTACGAGGATATGGACGATGACCATTGGTCCAGACATGGTTTCTATTATTCTTACTTCGACGTCTTTACAACCCCCTCCAAATTTCACCAAAATTGGATCGACATCGTTACATGACTGAATCAGCTCATCCTTTGCTGCAAGAATCTGATTCCTCGATTCTTCAGGTTTTTCGCAACCAACAATTTGTATCTGTCCTATCATTATGGGGTCTGTATTGTCTGATCTAAACCCGCCTTTGGCCTGACATCTCTTTGCCATGTTAGAAGCCGCAGCTACTACGCTCGCTTCTTCTACTACGAATGGTACTAGGTAGTGTTCGTCATCTATGACGAAATTCGTTGCCACACCTATGGGAAGAGAATATCTCCCAACGACATTTTCAATCATCCTATCTGCAGTATCTTCCGATAACTCAGCATCAGCCCAAGCGTTAGTCTGTTCTTCGGTCAAACCTGCTAACTCCGCTAATTTCTGTCTTCTTTCAGGTACTGATAGTTTGTAAAATCCTTTCAATCGACTGTTATCCACTGGCATGTTTCCACCATTCTTTGGCAGAGCATACTACTTGTAATCTCTTTGCTTTATCTTGGTCGAAAACCCTCTTTTGTTTAGCTGAGAGTTGAAGGATAATATCTTCAATTTTTGTTTAATATTATGTCATTAAGGGGGTTATCTAGGCCTTATATATTCTAATTTGAACAAATAAATGCGTTAATTTCGCCATTAACGTATAGTTAACGCATTAAAAAAGCGTTAATAAAGCGTTAATAATTAGTAATATTATGTGCTATATTTACGTATTTTTAGCATTTTTTAATTTTTAAAATAATTATAATGCGTTAATTTAGATTAAATTAAGCGTAATAATGCGTGAACATTATGAACTAGTAGTGTCGCACATCGAATATGTCCTCCGGAGGGGTTAGCATGCTAGACTTACCTTCTGTAAGAGGTAATCCATTTGACAACAGACCTATCGAAGCCTCTCGTGCTCATGACCTCGTTGGGAGAAAAAAAATACTTCACAGGTGGAGAGATCATATCCTCTCGGGTTCACCTAGGATGATACTATTAGTTGGTGAACCAGGTTCAGGACGTACATCAATGATCAATACAATATCTTCTCAAACACCAAAGAAATATATTGGTCAATTTTTGTCAGATGGTGACGATCAAGTCCGTACAGTATTACATGAAATCGTAACTCACTTTGGGTCATTCCAGCCAATGCCTACAATGAATCAATTATCTCAAAAGCTAGTATCTATTCTCGATGAAGAAAAAGGGCCATTACCTCTGATTGCATTGGATTATCCATCTCGGTCAATGGACATCAATATTTTTCTTTCAAGAATTTCTCCAATTTTATCTCGATTGAGGGCCATGATAATCGTAACTATTACTGAATCTCAACTCCTAGAACTCGACGCTGAATTGAAAAAAATGTTCGATGAACCAGATAGGATACCTAACTTCAGTAAAAAAGAAATTCAAGAAATGGTAAATAATAGAATGAGAATTAAATCGAAAGAGAAATGGAATATTAATTCTAAGATCCTTGAATCAATTCACTCTAGTACGGGAGGTAACCCTCGCGACGTAATTAAGATTCTAAAATGCTTAGTTGACGAAAAAAGAGAGCTAGGCTATGGTGGAACTTTAGAGAACTTAATGGCGTGGCAAAATCAAAAACCACCTGTCGCAGAATCAAGAGCCATTAGTGTATCACCTCTCATAGAGGATTATGAAGAAGAACAAATAACTCCTATCATTAATTTTGAAGAGAATAGTATAGAAGATCACATCGAAGAAGAAGATTATCTTGATGATGAAGAACCTTTAGATATGTGGGAGGATGATAGTGATGAGGAAAAAAGTCAAACATGGTCTGAAAATTTCTCATTCGAAGATGATGTTGAAATCCTTTTGGAAGATAAAAATTCCATCGATGAAAACCATTCTCCTAAAGATGATGGATTTAACCAAGAACTTCCAGAATTCAAAGAAGATGATATATTCCAGCCTTTTGATCCAGCAGAATCTGTAGTTTCAGATGTAACCCCTGAGCCTAAATTAGAGACTGAATTATTCATGGAACCAGGAACTGAACCTCCTAAAAGTTCTGCTTCAAGTGGTGCTTTTGGTGGTTTACGTGCACGTCTTGCAAAGACATCTTCGGATATGATTGAGAATCCGGCTAGTGATGTTCCAATAACTTATGCGGATATATCGAAATCTCAACCGACTTTAGATAGATTTGTAGATAGTCATAAAGTAATCGAAAATAAAAAAACGATTACTGAATTACCGAATTACTCTAATGCTTCTTTCGATACTAATGTCGAACCCAGCAATTATGACCGAGTAATGAGTGATGAAGGAGCCGAATGGTCAGTAGAACCTACTTTCTCATCAACTCTACCTGAACCTGTATTTGAAGTCAATGCGCCCCCTTCTATCCCTTCCCCTGATCATAATAATCTAATGCAGAAAGAAGAAATCTTTTTTCAAGAGTTTAATGAACCGGAAGAAATAATACAGCCCATTCCAGTCGATTATCGAGAGTTGCCTAACTTGCCAACCGATAAATTAATTCCTAAATTCTCAAACTTTGAGCCGAGATGGGATCCTGATCCTCCGTTAGATACGGCGCGATTTTATTCATTATCGGACGCTGAAAGATTAATTTTACAAATATCTTCAACAAGAGAAATATCTCCATCAGATAATGAATTACAAGCTCGATTGGAAGTAGGTAGGCCACGTCTATCTCAACTTTACAACAGTTTACACAAATCAGGTCTACTGTCGGTAAGAAAACAAGGTCGTACACGTCTGTTCAAATTAAGCAATGCTGCAGCTGAAGAATTTTGAGGAATAAATATGTCAGATAATGGAAATATCGTTACAAGAGATAAAGTAGAGAGTTACCTTGTTTTAACAGCCGAGGCTAGAATCAAAGCAACCCCTATAACAGATAATGATGAAGATGAGAGAAGACTGAAATCTATGCTTAGAATGTGTGACGATTATCAGCATGATGCTCGTCATTTCATGAATGAGGGAGACTTAGTACGTGCCTTTGGAGCCATAAATTATGCTCACGCATGGATTGATGCTGCTGTAAGAATAGGCTTAATGGATGGGCATGATGATGACCGTTTATTCACATTACCTTAATTCTGAATTAGACGTAGAATGTTTCTTGAAGTAACTTCAATATATGATCCTCCGTTATTTATTAGTCTCTCTTTCAATCTTCTATCAACGGTTAAGACAGGCCATCCATTTCTTGTAGATAAATCAAGTAGCATTCTATCAGTATGTCTTGTTCCTTCTGGTGCCTCAATTAGTTCGGACTTACTATCTAATAAATCTAACAATAATCCTTTGCGGTGTTTTGATAGAGAAACTAGTTCTTCTCTTACTTTCGATAAAAGTAGGTATTTGGGTTTCCCGATTACTTTACTCATAGAAACATCTAGATTTAAACCTGCATCTATTAATGCAGCCCATCCACAAGCGTCTATTAGGACGCAATTCATTGGTTCACCCCAAAATAGTTCCATGGCCTATTAAACGCCATCTGGAACCCACTCTTCTGGATAATGTAATTCTACTACCTACTTTGGCACAAATAGGTAACCTAAGAGATATTTTTGAAATTTTTCCTTTCTTAGCAACTGTTCCTACTGATGTAGCTGTGGCCGAATTAATCATTAACATCTCATTCATTGATAATGGACGTACAGGATCTGAACCTCCTTCTCCACCAGCGACCATCTTCTCTAGTAATTCCAGTTCTAGCTCTAATGTGTCCCATATTGGAGGTAATTCCCCTTCTTTTGCCATGACTTGGCCTGATAACTCATCAGCTTTTGTAGTAACTGGGTCGAGAGGTGTAGCAATACCGCAAAGTCCTCCTGCATGTGCAGTTTCAAGATTCATTCCTCCTCCTTTAATGCTCTCAATATGGGTTTCAAGTGGTTCCCAGCGGGTTTTATTTCCTTCTTTTATTCTTCTCCCTGGAGCAATCATTATCTTATCTCCGACATTGAAAGAACCCTCGACAATACTTCCTCCGATGATACCACCCGATAGTTCATTTGGACGAGCTCCTGGTCTATTAGTATCGAATGATCTAGCCACATACATCAAACCAACTTCTTCTTGTGAACGGTCAGGAGTTGGGATAGTATGCTCAATTGCTTGTATTAGGATATCCAAGTTTACATCATGGTGAGCAGAGATGGGTATTACTGGCGCATCCTCTGCTATAGTTTCCTTAACGAAATCTTTGATTTCATTATATGATTCCATTGCCCTTTCTTGTGAAACTAAATCTATCTTATTTTGTACTATTACAATATTTTCGATTCCTGCAATTTGCAATGCTGCTAAGTGTTCTCTTGTTTGAGGTTGAGGGCACTTTTCAGTAGCAGAAATCAGTAATAATGCTCCATCCATTATAGATGCTCCTGATATCATTACCGCCATCAGAGTTTCGTGTCCGGGAGCATCAACAAAAGAAACAACCCTCAATAAATCTTTATCTGAATCTTTCTTACCTTCAGGATGCTTTCCTTTGGCATAATATTCGCCATCGCCGGTCGAATAGAATGTAGTATCTGCATATCCAAGTTTGATACTGATGCCTCTCTTTCTTTCTTCCGAGTGAGTATCTGTCCAAGTACCAGAAAGGGCTTGTGTTAGAGTCGTTTTACCATGGTCGACATGTCCAACCATTCCAATATTTACTTCGGGCTGTCTTTTAATCTCAGCCAGAAGCATCATCCCCTACCGTTCACTCCTCTTCATTGGAAGTGGTCTCGATAGGTACATCTTCTTCATCTCCTAGAATAGACCCTAGAGACTTCTTACCATATTCCAATACCTTTAGGTTTAGTTGACGAGTATCTGTACTAATAGTGTTGCCACGAAGATTTCGGCGACGGCGTAGACCATCGTACTTGTATCGGTAAATCTTTGAATTCTTCTTAACATAACGCTTACCTTTGTATCCAGTGCCTGCAGTAATGAGTATTGATTTTACATTACCTCCTTCCAATTCTGAACGCATTGGCCGACCCGTTTTATCTGAACCACCTGTAATTTGAAGTTTGTAGCCATTTAGTGAACTTTCTCCTTCTCCTACAAACATACCTTCGACTGAATCTCCTATTTTCTTTCCTAGGAAATGATTGAAGTTTGAACCAGTAATTTCTACTGAGAAAGAACGACCCTTAGCGCTAGGCTTAGTATCATTGATTACTGCTTTGAAAGATTGCTCACCTGCCATATTACTCACCTTAGACGGCATCCCGACATACGGCCCCTATAAGAGCGGTTCGGAAGCCCATATGACGCGGAAGAATCATCTTTGTAGATCTATCTCAATTCTAGTAGCAAGATTTGCAGGTGCTACATTATTCATTGTAATGTACTGTGTCCTCCCTCTTCCAACATTTGATTTATCGTTTCTTGTCTCTATTAATCCTTCATTTTCAAGTAATTTTAGATGTTTCCAGAATGTAGTATGGCTCTTAGGTTTTGATTCATATTCCTCGCATACTAAGTGGTATAATTTCTCTGCATCTCCAGTATTTATTTCCGATTCTTTCTTCAATCTTCTACATAAGCCGAGCATAATTAATTTCTGATCTTTAGAGAGTCCATCTACTTGACTTGGTTCTATCGAGGCTGTTCTCGCTGAGCTTTGTTCGATATCCCCGATTAAGACTTCACCTCTACCTGCGGACTCTGCCTTTCTAATTGATGAATCAAGTAATTCTATAGCTAATCTCGCGTCTCCTGATTCACTTGCTATAGTTCCAATTTTTTGAAGAATTTCCTCACTTATTGACCCACTTCTACAGGCGATATCTGCCCTCTGTCTTGCAATTTCAATGAGTCCTTCCTTGTTATATGGTTTTAGTTGTAAGATATTACTGGCGCCTAATCTAGATATTATAGCAGGCTCAAATAACTTTAGTAACATTGAATCCTGACTCACTAGAATTAGTGATAAAGAGCCTTGTCTTTCTTGACTTTCATCTATTCGTAAGAGTTTGTATATTAAATCGAAGTTATCTCTTCTAACTAATACGTCTACTTCATCTAGGACAAGTAAAAGGTGGTTATTATGAGTCATTAGATTTCTTCGTATTGATTGTATTATTTCACCAGAACTTAATCCTCTTTCCGGATGTCCTGAATCTAAAGATATTGCTATTTGTTGTAAAACTTGAGATGTAGAGGGATTATTTCTACAGTTGACATGAGAGTAAGAAATTTTTCTTTGACCTTCTAAATGCTTTAGTAAATCATGTCCAAAGCGCTTACTCAGAACTGTTTTACCAGACCCAACAGGACCTGTGATGACTGCTCTACAACTTGAATTATGATTCTCTATATGAGAAAACATACTTGCAAGTTCACTCAATTCTTTATCTCTACCTACTAGATTATTCGGGGTCCAATCAAATGAAATTGGTTCTTTATTTACTAAGATTTTACCCGCGCCTATCCGGTCGAGGTATCCTGGCATTAATTTGTTATTTATTCGGTCGTTCTTAGACCTATCCTGAACAATATATTAGTATACCTATTTTCTAATATTATTTCTAATCACGGTATCTCATCAAATTGGTAGCCATGTTCCCAACTCTTTTCTCCCAGTGATACTTCTAACTCAAAGGGTGTAATGAGTGGCTTAGCATATTTGACTGCATCATCTATCGCAATTCTTGGACATGCAGTGTTGACAAATGCGTCAACAGGATAGAAATCGATTAGATCAGGCCCAACATGGTCTAGAGCCAATAAATAACCCTTTTTTCCATGTTTTTTAAGTAAATTCTTCATCCTTATTGCCAAATTTCTTCTCATTTGACCGGGTTTTTCTCCAATTAATATTCCGAAATTCTTAGCATTATCAACTGCAAAAATCAGCCCCATCCGTTGCCTTAATAATCTCTCAATTCGCCCAAATGACATTTCACTAGCATCTCCTGTGTATGGGTCTAGTAAAGCCAATGGTTTACCAGTATGCATAACTAAACCAATGGGGTGAAAATCTCCTGACCCTAGAAAAAGATAATGTCCAATTTCGGGATCATCGCCTGAGTAATTACATCCTAGAACTTGGCCGGGAAATGTCAATCTCGCCCCACCCACAGGTATCTCAACCTCGAACCCAGCGTTCTCAAATCTTTTCTTGTAATCAAATAGTAAGTGTAGATGTTGAATAGAGCCGACTAGTCCTAATTTAGTTCCAGTTAGGGGAGCAACTCTTCCCACCGCATCGACAAATTTTTCCATTGCTTCTTCATCTGTCAAATCTAACTCCTCTCCCGAATCTGCTAATCTTGCTTCAGCAATTGCTTTGTGCTGCGCTAAAATTGGTAAGACTGGATCAATTACCGGATCACCTTCATATGTGACTGGGATGAAATGAGTTGGCATTCCTGAATCTATATTCATCTGAGAGTGGCCCATATGAGCAACTAATTCAACTCCCATCATTTTCATTTTATCATGTACTAAATCACATGCTCCGTAACAAGGATCTGCTGCTAGGATAACCTTGGCTGCTGACTCATCTTCTATTGAATCCATCATTTCTAAAGCTTGCATTTTGAGTCCTTCTGGAACTTGCAGAGCCACAAGTCGATGGTCGTTTTCTTTAATTCTTGCAACCAAATCTTCTAGTTCGAAATCGTGTTTATTTAAATCCAAATTTTCACCACCTTCAATCTACTATCTCGACCTTTCCGTCGATGATATCAATTCTTGCGAGTGATCTTATTGGCCATGTCGGCCTCTCATGATTCAGTCTTTTACGACCTTCTCCCTTTTCAATTGCTATAACAATATCTTGTAAAATAACTCCCATATTCTCTAGTGTTTCTAGTAAAGGTTCTAGTGTGCCACCTGTTGATATAACATCATCAACAATTAAGATTCTTTCTCCTGGTTTTATGTCATTTATGTAAACGGTAGATTGGGAATAACCCGTAGCAACATCAACTTTAGTTTCTCCTTCCATTCCATATGATCTCTTACGAATTACTACTGTTGGTTTTCCAGTAGCATCTCCCACAGCAGCCAACAAAGGTAATCCCATTGCCTCAACTGTAACTATTAAATCAATTTTTGACCAGTCGACACTTTTTACAATTAGGTCACGAGTAGCACGCAAGACCTTAGGGTCCATACGTGGAATCCCATCAGATATAGGGTGTATAAAATAAGGATAATCTCCTTTCCAGATTATTGGCGAACCACGTAAAGATTCGTGTAAAATTGAGAGAGGTGTCTCGGGCGTCATGCCCCACACACTCAGACTAGTCCCTTCAATTGCTCGGAGCCTTCGATTACCTTAATTGTACAAGGAGTAGGGAATTTACAGTTTGCTTTACGCAGCGCATCTCTTGCAACTAGATAATGTTCAGGAGTAGTTACGATTGATATTACAGTCTGCCCTCTTTGAACACGTGCTGCGGTCCCTACATTCTTTCCAAATGCCTGCCTCATACCTTGTGAAACACGATCTGCTCCTGCTCCAGTAGCCTGTTTGTTTTCTCTGAGTATTTGATGAGGATACGTATGCATCCTCAATGCATAGTTATCACCTGCAGCATCTCTTATTCTCGCATTCGCAACTTGACGTGCTGCTTCTAATGCCTTGTCTTGAATTTGACATGAGTTATCTGCTAGAAGAGAAACCTTAACTGGGAATCCTCCAGCTTCTGCTACCTTTCTATTACCCATAAAGTAACGAAGGATTCGGTTGTTAGGTACACCTCCAGTGTACTGACGTCTTGTGAATGCCTGACCCTTGAGTCTGCGATACATGGATGCGGGCTTACGTGCCATTTGAACTACCTCGACTTCGGCCGACTGGCCTACCGTATTTAACAATAAGTGAGTAGAAGAAACTATCTTCGGCCATCATTAATTAAGAAGTTGTAAGTCTTTCACTCTCAAGTTGAACGATTTTTACCCCTATTAATATCATCATAAAACCTATGATAATAGTGTATCCTAATCTTTCATTTAGTAGCCACCAACCGCCTAATATCCCAAAAACAGGGACCAAGAAAATATATGATGATGCAGAAGTAGCACCTAGTTTCTCGATTCCGATTGTGAACCAGTAATAAGCCAGCACAGTGGAAAATGCTCCTAAGTAGAATATTGCAAACCACCCTTCTTTTGATGGATTAGGTATCCCATAATTCCAAGTTTCGTAAACCATAAAAGGAGTGATCATAACTGTACCTATTAGAGAATACCAAACAACAATCTCTAGTGATGAATAATTATTTTCACCATCTTTTCCCTCCATCAAACGTTTGGTCATATTTGTTGTAGTCGCCCAAGATAGTGATGCCAAGAGTATCAATAAATCTCCGAAAATTCTTTCTTCTAACTCAATTTGTGTATTTGGACTCCATCCTGTTACTATCCCTACTCCCAAAAAACCACATAATAGGCCTAAAAACATTTTTTTAGATATCTCCTGACCAAGTAAAGGAGCGGCTAGTATTACTGTGAATATTGGGTTAAATGTGATTATCAGAGATGCATCTCCTGCAGCAGTGTAGAACATACCGTGCATAAAGAAAAATTGATAGCATAAAACTCCTGTAAAACCAATTATTATCAGGCTCGTAAATGTTTTCCTATTATCTGGAAACCACCTTACATTCTTCCCTCTTATGGTGGCCACAGCGAACCATAGGTAGAAAATCATCATTGTCAATATGTACCTTAACCAAGCTCCAGTCATTGGTGGTAATTCTAATGATAACATCCTCCCAATAGCCCAAGATAGTCCCCAAATTATTGCTACCATAATCATTAGTAAGTGTATTTTAAAGTTATTGCCACCCTTCATGGAACCACTCAATCTACAACTTCCGATAACCTGTAGTAATTTATGTATCCGCTCATTCGTATATGCTTCCTTTCTAACAATGCCAAGCGATTTGCTTATGCACCCCCTGCTTCGTGGTATAACTCACGCTCCGGCGTTAGCATTGGATGGATTAGGAATGTCGAAGAGATCAATGTTAGATCAATTTGCTGAAATCAAGGCTCAGCACCCCGATACGGTCTTGTTTTTTAGAATGGGAGATTTTTATGAAATGTTTCATGAAGATGCAGTTGTCGCATCAGAAGTTCTTGGAATAACATTGACCAGTCGCGATAAAAATTCCGAAAATCCGGTCCCCATGGCAGGTGTACCATGGCATTCAGTCGAGTCTTACCTTCAGTCAATGTTGCGTGCGGGTTACAAAGTTACTATGTGTGAACAGGAAGAAGAACTGCGCCCTGGTTCTAAGATTCTTGAAAGAGTGGTTACCCGAGTTTACACTCCAGGGTCATTATACGAGGAGAGCCTTATTGGAGAAGATGGTTCGAGTATTTTGGCAGCGATATCAGTTAAGGATGATAATGTTGGGCTAGCAATACTCGATTCATCAACAGGTCGTTCTTGGATTCAAGAGCAATCCGGAGCGGGCCGATGGGAGAGGATTAAAGATGAAATTCAACGTTGGTCACCTAGTGAATTAGTTATATCTAAGAAAGATGCTTTATCAGATGTTATACTATCATTAGTTTCTGATTTAGATAACATACTAATGAGTATTCATGATGCTAACGCTGAGCAAAGACTACAATCAGTTCGTGAACATCTAAAAGTTTCTGACCTTGGTAGCGTTGATTTAGATTCTAAACCGTTAGCACTTCAGGCCTGTGGGCTCGCGGCTGGATATATCGCCCATTTACATTTAATTGATACGGTTCCTCTAAGAGAGGTACATTTTGATGCAGATGACGGCCACCTTGTTTTAGACCAAACTACTCTAAGAAATCTAGAATTAAGTCATACTCTGATAGGAGAGAAGCAAGGTTCACTAATTCAATCTATAGATTCGACAAGAACTTGGATGGGAAGAAGACTTCTAAAAGAGTGGATAATGAGACCTCTAACGAATAAAGAATTCATTGCATTAAGGCATTTAGCAGTGAGTAGTTTATTCAAGGCCCCAAGAAGGCTGGACTCAATACGAGAGAGTCTTAAATCAATGCGAGATTTAGAACGACTGTCTACTCGACTAGCTTATGGTAGAGCGAATGCAAGAGACTTAGTTGCAATTTCTGAATGCTTGGAAAGAATGCCTAAATTACAGGCTTTACTTACTGAAGGTAATTCGGAACTCCTTCATAGTTCTTCTCTAGGTTTGAATAATTTAGATTCACTGAGGGAGCTTATCTACTCTCAAATTATTGATGAACCTCCTGCCTCGATAAGAGACGGAGGCATCTTCAGATATGGTGTCCATAAACAACTTGATGAACTAAGAAGTAAAGCAAGTGAAGGAACTAGTTGGCTAAAAGAATTTGAATCTAAAGAAAGAGAGAAACTTGACATCCCTAATCTTAAAATAAAGCATAATAGGCAATTTGGCTTTTTTATTGAAATTACTAAGTCACATGTGAACAAGGTTCCTGATAATTACCGCCGTCGACAAACAATGACTAATGCAGAAAGATACACTACTGATGAGTTAGTTGGCTGGGAAGAAATAATACTTACTGCTGACGACAAGGCAAAGGCTCTCGAAAAAGAGCTTTTCATCAATCTTAGAAGTAGTGTTGCTAGTCATTCATCTGAGTTAGCAACAATAGCACGAAAAATAGCTACAACTGATGTATTATCTTCTTTCGCAATTCATGCTAGAAAAAACTCTTGGTGTAAACCAGAAATAACTGATGGGAGAAATATAGAGATTATTTCCGGTCGTCACCCCGTATTAGAGGCAGATGGACGTTTTGTTCCAAACGATGTCAAGTTAGACGAAAAGAGGAGTTTCTTATTATTAACAGGTCCAAATATGGGTGGTAAATCTACTTATCTTCGACAAACTGCACTAATATCAATTCTGGCTCAAGCCGGATCTTTCGTCCCCGCTGAAAAAGCTAAAATTGGATTAATAGATAGAGTTTTTACAAGAGTAGGTGCTCATGATGACCTACGTCGAGGCCGTTCCACATTCATGATGGAGATGATTGAAGTAGCTCATATTTTGCGTCGTGCTACAGATAAAAGTTTAATTTTACTGGATGAAATTGGTCGAGGGACTTCTACTTTTGATGGTTTGGCTATAGCTTGGTCTGTTACTGAAGACATCTGTAGAAGGTTAGGTGCAAGAACTCTTTTCGCCACACATTATCATCAATTAATTGGATTAGAAGCTGAATTTAAAAACTTATCAAATATTCATGTCCAAGTGGCGGATGTCAATGGAGAAATACGCTTCCTTCATACTATTTCAGAGGGTTCTTGTGATGACTCTTACGGTGTTCAGGTAGCAGCATTGGCAGGTTTACCAATTTCAGTAGTTGAGCGGGCTAGAGATTTACTTATATTTCTTGAAAGCCAGGCTCAAGGTGCCAAAGCAGGTTCTTCTAATTCACCAGAGTCAAGGCCAAATGGTCAATCTAGTATTTACGGTTGGATGTTAAATTCTTCTAATCAAAATGAAGTGACTTCTAATGAATCTAAACCATTAGTTTTAGATATCAAAGAACAAATAATTATTGATCCCGTGCTTCAAGAAATTTCAGAGCGACTTCGCTCATTAGACCCGGATAATCTAAGTCCTAGAGAATCCCAAGAAGTGTTGTATGCAATGATTGATTCACTTGAAAAATCTAGGCATTCGGATTTATTGGAGGAATGAAATGTCACTATACTTTCGGCAGCCAATCATCCAACTTGATGGATTGACTATTGATTTGATAGCGGCAGGAGAAGTGGTAGAAAGACCTGCTCAAGTGGTCAAAGAACTAGTCGAAAATTCTATAGACTCAGGAAGCAGTAAAATAAGAATTGAGATTGAGAAGGGTGGATTTGATAGAATATCTGTTATCGATAATGGTCATGGAATACCTAGAGATGAATTGAAATTAGCAATTAAAAGACACGCAACAAGCAAGCTTTCAGTACCTGAAGATCTTAATAGAATCGTTACTAAAGGCTTTAGAGGCGAAGCATTGGCATCAATTGCTGCAGTTAGTAAGTTGATATTATCTAGTAAAACTAAGGATTCTGAAGGTTTTTCTATATCCGTCGACAATGGAGTAGTTGGAAAATTAGAGCCTGTTGGTTTAGCTCCTGGTACAAAGGTAGATGTCATAAATTTGTTCAAAAAGATCCCTGCGCGCTTATCGTTTCAAAGAAGACCTTCTACTGAAAACGCAGCAATTGTAGATATAGCAATATCTTTGGCTTTGAGTGAACCGAAAACAGGAATAATAGTAGAATTGGATGGAAGAAAAGTGCTAGATTGCCCACCTTGTGAAGGTATGGAAGATAGATTATACGATCTCTTTGGGGCGACATCTTCTAAATTGATTCCACTAGAATCTTCAGCAGATGATCGCGATGCACCGGGTGATGAAGTTTGGAGTGGATGGATATCACCTCCGGGGATATCACGCTCCCGTTCAGACGATATTCACGTTCTTGTTAATGGTCGTCCGGTTAGTACGGGGCCATTTCTTCAATCAATAAGGAGAGGATATCATACTAGACTAATGGTAGGTCGACACCCCGTTGGAGTTATATCTCTAAATTTACCTACAAACGAGGTAGATGTAAATGTTCACCCTACAAAACGTGAAGTGAGATTACAATATTCTTGGAGAGTTTTAGAAAGATTAGAGAGGTCTATTCAATACACTCTCAGTAAAGTTTCTACACAACCAGAATCTAAGAATTTAACCTTACTCGAAGGATTGGAAGTTGAGTCAGATAATATTCAAAATTCGAATGTATTTGTGCCCTCCTGGGCTCAAGTAGAGAATAAAGAAACTATACAGACTCACTTTAGTAGTATTCGAAGTGCTATATCTTCTAGTAATAAATTGGAAAATAAAATTCCATCAAATGAATTGGAACAAGAAACTTTACCCGGTCTGAATCCTAATCCGATATCTCCATCATTATCTTCTGCAGAGCGTTCTTTACACCGACTTTCTGTATCTGGGGAATCAATTTCTCCAGTAGACGAACCAAATCCTAAAGCAGCAATAATACCAGATTTGCCTGAAATGAATGTATTATGTCAATTCTCTAATTCATATATATTAGCCGAAGGTAATAATGAATTATTTATTATTGATCAACATGCACTTCATGAAAGAATAAGATATGAGCGATTAAGACCTTCTATGGTTGATTGGTCACCTCAAAAATTAATAATTCCAGTATCAATATCATTAGGAGTAAGGGAACTAGCTGCTGCCCGTTCAGAATCAAATAGACTTTCAGAATTGGGTTTTGAATTTTCTGAATCGGACGAAGGAATTGTAGTCACTTCTGTACCCAATGTACTTGTAGGAGATAGTGGATTAATTGATTTCTTACATGATATTCTAATTGATATTTCGTCTAGTCCTGAGTCAAGAGGAATTGATACAGTTGAAAAATTACGAGACAAAGTCGCTTTTATGAAGTCATGCAGAGGTTCCGTTAAAGCAAATCAGAGGCTGAATCTTTCTGAAATGAGGCGTCTTTTAATGGATATGCGCACCGTCCCCAATCCTTGGGCATGTGTACATGGAAGGCCGACTATTCTCAAGTTGACACAAAATCACTTGGACAAGCATTTCGGTCGTCACGGTTAAAGTGTTTTTAGAGTTCTAATCATTTCAAGAAAATCTGGATGTGTGACTTTAATTATTTCAGGATTCATTATTTCTCCACCACAGTAAGTTGCTAAAATAACTGCTGTCATCGCTAATCTATGGTCCATATGGGTTTCTATAGGTTCATTTGGCTTCTTAGGCATTTCTCCACCTAGTAAAGATAGACCATCTTTCATTGTAGAACAACTAAGTGAGAATTTTTGTAAAAGTTCGCAAGTCCTCAATATCCTATCAGTTTCTTTACCCTTAGTATGTGCTGCACCAATAATCTTGCCTCCACCAGATACTGCCATTAAGGCGGCAGCAGGAGTAATAACGTCACTTGCATCTCTAAGGTTTATCATATCTATATCTGGATTTTCTAATATTTCCAGTGCATTGAAGAGTAAATCATCTACATCTTGTTCTTCAATTTCTACCTGTAAATTTTGGTGTAAGTTGTCCAGTAATATAGCCATGGGGTAGAGGCTCATTTCACTAGGTATGTTAACTATCTTTGGGCTTATTATCTTCCAATTAGAAAGTTCTATCGTATTATCTTTGATATTGCTTTTCAAACCCCATTTTTTAGCAATTTTACATGTTAATTGTAAATACCCTCTACTTACTTTTTTTCCAATAATTGTTAAGTTCATGGCACTTTTAATATTCGAAGAACATAATATTAGAGCACTTATTGGTTGACTTGATTCTGAAGCATCAATTTCTATATTTTTCGGATTTATAGGGCCCTTGACTGTGCATGGGAAACCGTCTGACGATACTTCACAACCTAATTGCCTCAGACATGATGATAGAGTCGAATTACTCCTTTTCCGTAAAGAATAATCTCCATCAATAATTATCTCAGAATCAAAGGTTGCAGCCAAAACTGTCATTATTCTAGCAACAGTACCTGAGTTTCCACAATATATAGTTCCTTTTGGAAGAGTAAGACCTTTCTTAGGTGGATATACTATCCATTTCGTAGCATCCTTTTCTATTTTCACACCCATTTTTTCCAAGCAGATTGCCATTGACATTATGTCTTCGCCTGGCTTCCCTTGGAAATTTATTTTAGTAACCTCGGATGATTTTGATGCAAGCATCAGTTCTCTAATCATATGGCTCTTTGAAGGTGGTAGTTTGTATTGGAAAACACCATTTGGAGTCATAGGTTGTATCTGTTCCACATCTTTGCATAGTCGGGTACTTGTTGAATACTCTTGTCAGGAGTCCACGATTCTTATCGCATCCCCAAAGTCACATTCTTGATTCCAAGAACGAGCTCTTTCTTCAACTTTATTGAGTTTCATTTCTTCTTCAATACTGCCACCTCTTAACTTAACTAAATTATTTCTTTTCAATAATTTTGGACTTAAACCCGGCAATATCACGCCTATTGCACGGGGTACTCTTCCTGGGTATACGTCATTGACATGCGATACAATATTCGTGGTACAATTATTGAATAGACTATTATAAAATTCTGGATTCTTGTATAATTGGTTAGTTCTCCTAAGATAAGATTCTAGCATCCTGCACTGATTTCCTTCTCCTAGAATTATGGCTTCAAAAAGATGTGTCTCTGATTTTCTGCATCTACTTCTTACACCTATTACATCTTCCTCTGTAGCCCAGACATACATGATCTCAAACTCTCTTAACAACCCTTTGATGGGACTAAACTTTTCCCCAGGTTCTCTTCTAACTTCAATGGAGCAAGATATTCTTGTGCCATCTTTAAATTCAAAACTTAGAAGAGTATGAGCGATAGGCCTTCTTGTCGGATAAAAATATTCTAGAACTAACCATATTTTGGTACAATCTGAAATCTTAAACTTTTTTTCTACCCACTTTTCATCATAATCTTTAGTAGTTCTCCAATTAAAATCTCTTACATTTTTTAGTATGACTTCATCATTTTCTATCTCTGCATATGCTATATATTTATTTTCATTTACCCAAGATAAATCATTTGAAGGAGTTAAGTGCCTGATTCTTCTCCAAACTGAATAAACGCCTATTATAGATAAAATTAGGAGACTTAAACCCAGTAGAGTCAGGTTGTTCATATATCTTCAGAAGATGACACAAACAAGAAACCTCCTATCGTTTGGTGGCGCGGCAGGGGAGATTCGAACTCCCGAGGTGAAACACCACTGGATTAGCAATCCAGCGCAATGGCCAGGCTATGCGACTGCCGCAATGTGCATCCGAGTTTTGATTATGGCTTAAGCAGAACGGTCTCAATCATTCTTCTTCTTCTTCTAATTCCGTCGTATTATCGTCTTCTAGAAGTTCGGAAGGAAGTCGAGCTACAAATATTATTTCGTCATTATAGCCGGTTTTATCTGAATTTCTTAATTCCATTATTCTTGTGCCTTTAGCCACTTTACCTAAGGTTTCTTTGGTTTGATTTGCAGCCAGTCTAATCATCATTCCTGATTTTGTAAGCATGAAAAGTTGGTCCAACAAATCAGGTATCTGTTTGACGCTGATTATTTCATCTCCATCTTTAAGTGCCATGGTACGCACTCCTTTTGTGCCCCTATTTGTCTTTCTATAGCCGTCTCTCTCTATTGTAATCTCTCCATCTTCATTGATAATTACTTCACCATTATCATCTAATTGATTAACCATTTCACCTGACCCTAATCTTGTTCTCTTAGCCATGCCGTATTTAGAAATCGTGAGTACATTATTCTCAAAATTATTAGATACTATCATACCAATAACTTTGTCTCCCTTACTCAAATTCATTCCAGTTACTCCTTGACTAACTCTACCCTGAACTCTCACAGTATGAGTAGTTAGAATTTCTCCAGTATTCGGATCTACTCTAGTTTTAACTTCTGATGGCATAAATCTACAAGCATATCCTCCTGATGAAACGAGAACTACGTGATCTGAATCTTTAGCTGCCCTCACTGTGACTAACCTATCGTTATCACCACCAGCAAATTTAATTGCATACTTTCCATTCTTATTTATCTTGACATATTCTGATAATTTACTTCTCTTTATCCTACCATTTGAAGTTGCAAATAATAAATAGTTTTCTTCAGGATTTTCTAGTAAATCTTTAGAGATAGGTAGCAATGAAACAATGTTTTCATCTTCTCTTAGACTTTCTAATAGATTTCTAATATGTCCGCCTCTAGAAAGTCTACTTCCTTGCGGGGTTTCCCATGCTTTCAACCCATAGACTCTCCCTTGGTCAGTAAAGATCAGTAGTCTATCTTTACTAAAACATGTTACAATTAGTTGAGGTGTATCTTCATCCTTTGTGGTTACACCCTTCAACCCTTTACCTCCTCTATTTTGTACTCGGAAACTCTCAACTGGAACGTGCCTGATGTAATTATCTTCTGAAAGTGTGATTGCAATTGCTCTTTCTTCGATTAAATCTTCTCTGTCCATTGACAAAGGCATTGGATCAATAAATGAGCGTCTCTCATCTCCGTGTTTCTCTAGCATTTCTTCAAGTTCTTGTAGAAGAATTTCTAGTCTACGCATTCTTGAAGATATTATTTCATTTAAATCATTAATTTTTATTTGTAGTTCTTCATACTCATTTTGAACTTTATTAACGTCTAATTTACTAAGTTGATAGAGTCTCCTTTCAGCAATAGCTTTTGCTTGAGGTTCTGTGAAATCAAATGGATTTATATTCTTAATTATCGAATCATTTCCTTTAAGAACAGATTCGAATTGTTCTCTACTTTCACTAGCCTTGCCCACAGCTACAATATCGTCAATTCTTTTCTGTGCTTTAACTAATCCTTCAAGAATATGTGCTCTAGCTTCCGCCTTTTCCAACTCAAATTTAGCTCTTCTCTCTATTACAGATTCTCTATGTTCTACATATGTATGTAACATCACTGGTAGAGTTAATAATACTGGTCTCCCATCTAAAATTCCCATCATATTAGCAGAATATGACTCTTGTAAGCGACTCGATTTGAATAATTGATTTAACACAGCATGGGGGTCAGCATTATTTTTAACTTCAATTAAAACTCTGATTCCTTCTTTAGATGATTCATCTCTAATATCTCTGATTCCTATTACAGTACCCTTGTTTACTAAATCCGCAATATGGACAAGCATATCTGCCTTCTTAACTTGGTATGGAATTTCATGAATAATAATTCTCTTACCCTTCGAATCGTCTAATACTTCACATTTTGATCTGACATGGAATCTTCCCTTTCCACTCGCATACATATCATATATTCCATCAATCCCATGAATCGCAGCACCAGTGGGGAAGTCAGGACCTTTCACATGTTGCATATATTCGTCTATTGAGATGTTAGGAATCTGCTTATTTTCCACTCCTTGTTCTATAATCTGACCGACATGGAGATTTACTGCCCCTGCAACTTCTGTTAAATTGTGAGGCGGGATTCTTGTTGCCATACCTACTGCTATCCCATCACTACCATTTAGTAACAAATTTGGTAACCTTGAAGGCAGTACTGTTGGTTCATTTTCAGAGTCATCAAAATTAGGTTGAAAATCCACGGTCTTCTTTTCGATATCTTCTAACATATGTTTAGCTATTTTATCTAGTCTACTTTCTGTATAACGCATTGCTGCTGGGGGGTCCCCATCTATTGAACCAAAGTTTCCTTGACCATCAACTAAGGGGTATCTTAATGAAAAATCTTGAGCCATTCTTACCATTGTATCATAAATTGATTGGTCTCCATGAGGGTGATATTTACCCATTACTTCCCCCACTGATCTTGCTGATTTGCTAAATTTCTTATCGGATGTATGACCTCCCTCGTACATACCGTACAATACTCTTCTATGTACTGGTTTCAGGCCATCTCTAGCATCTGGTAGTGCCCTGCCAATAATCACTGACATAGCATAATTAATGTAAGAAGTCTTCATTTCTTTGTTCAATGGGTGATTTAGTATATTTTCATTACTAGTTGGTGTATCATTCATTTCTTCTTCAGATGTCAAGATTTGTCACCTCCTTAGCATGTTTTTCTATAAATGCTCGACGATCAGGAACATCTTCTCCCATCAATATTTCAAACAATCTATCAGAGTCTTCGGCATCTTCAACGGTTACCTTTAGCATAGTTCTTGTCTCAGGATTCATTGTGGTGTCCCAAAGTTGCTCAGGATTCATTTCTCCCAAACCTTTGTATCTCTGTACGTTAATCTTAGCATTTGGATTGCCTCCCTGTAATTCTGCCATCACCTCATCTCTTTCTTCATCCGAATAAACATATCTTCCTATTCTACCTTTAGATAATTGATATAGTGGTGGTTGAGCTATGTAAACGAACCCCTCTTGTATCGCCGGCCTCATAAATCTCCACAAGAAAGTCAACATCAGCGTCCTTATGTGGGCTCCATCTATATCTGCGTCACACATTATTATTATTTTTGAATATCTTAATTTGCTAGTGTCAAAAGCTCCTTCTTCTATAACCCCCTCCTCAGATGGGTTTCCAACACCTGCTCCTAAAGCTCTTATCATAGTCTGAATCTCATTATTCTGGAATACTTTCACTAAATTTCTTCTCTGCCTCTCTACATTCAAAATCTTCCCTCGAAGTGGTAGTATTGCCTGTATTCTTCTATCTCTACCTGTCTTTGCAGAACCTCCAGCAGAGTCTCCTTCGACTAGATAAACTTCGCATTCAGATGGGTCTCTAGATTGGCAATCAGCAAGTTTCCCAGGTAACCCTCCACCTTCTAGTACTCCTTTACGCCTGGTTAAATCTCTAGCCTTTCTAGCGGCTTCTCTAGCTTTGGATGCTAAAAGCGCCTTGTCTACAATTAATTTCCCTACAGATGGATTTTCTTCAAAGAACTCGCCAAGTTTTTCATAAACCACTGTCTCAACAATACTTGTTACTTCACTGCTAACCAATTTATCCTTTGTTTGAGAAGAAAATGAAGGATCAGGATGTTTAACACTAACTATTGCCGATAATCCTTCTCTTACATCATCTCCTGAAAGAGAGTTTCCCTTTAACAAATTTCTTTTCTTTGCATGATTATTAACCGACTTAGTCAAGGCACCTCTCAACCCAGTCATATGGGTCCCTCCATCTTTATTACGAATTATATTGGTATAGCAAAAAATAGTTTCACTGAATGCATCGGACCATTGTAGAGCTAATTCTATTGTGACAGGTCCCTTTTCAGTTTCTCTTTCACCATTGATTTGAATTACTTCATTGTGCATTACTTCTCTATTTGAGTTGATTTGATGTACGAATTCAGCTAACCCTCCTTCATAATGATGTTTACTAATATTTTCTTCTTCGTCTCTTTTGTCTGTAATAACAATCTCTAGGCCTGCATTAAGGAAAGAAGTTTCTTTCAAACGAGTATCTATTTGATCAAATTCAAAATCAGTTATATGAGTGAAAATACCTAAATCAGGCTTAAACCTG
>CABXQY010000008.1 GCA_902514485.1 uncultured Candidatus Poseidoniales archaeon | reverse complement strand
TCATTGAATCTGTCCATTCCATCTTTTTCTACGGACATAACTGCAATTGCTGCAGTACGTGTACCAGTAGTCATACCAGCAGCTTCTGCTAAGTATGCTTGGTCGTTTACGTAAATGAATGGTATTGACTTCTCCTTACAAATCATAGGGATATGCGCTAGAAGTTCTCCTGGGTTAACGTTCTCAGCCATTACAATCATCTGAGCAGTACCGCGCTCTGCAGCCTTGGTAACTTCGTTAGCGCCTTTCTTCAAGCGACCTCTACCATCTTTACCTAGAGATTTTACCATCTCATAGACTTGCTCTTGTACGTCTTGTGGGGTTTCAAACGCTATATGTACACTCATTGGAACGACTCCTCATGTTGGGGTAAGTCGGCGCAGGACGTGGGTCATATAAACGGAACGGATAATAAATGCACGAATGATTATTGGAAATTAATGAAATTTCGGTATTCGAAAGTTCACTTTAATAGTTCCTTTAATCCTCTGGCTAACGCCGGTGCAGCACTCACAACCGCTCTTGGATTTGGTAGTGAATCGGTACTGTGTACCCCATCCACGTGGTTTGCTAAGCGAGATATCGCTCCGCCAGTAAATAATCCATGAGTGCAAGCTGCATGAACTTCTTTTGCTCCTTGGCGGCGCAAAGCATCACTTGCTCTACAAATTGTTCCGCCAGTACTAATCATGTCGTCGACTATCGCCACGACCTTTCCATTGACATCGAGATCTTTTGGTGTGTGCTCAATAGGATGTGCGTCTATTCTTGTTTTCTCTAGATAACTAAATTCACATCCTATAAGATTAGCAACTTCTGTAGCTCTACTAATGGCCCCTTTATCTGGACTTAGTATGAAATCAGGTTTTACGACATTTGCAAGTCTTTCTGCAACTTCTGGCATAGCGCTAACGAATTTAACTGGGAAGTCCATATCTTCGAGAACAGCAGGTGCATGTAAATCTAGAATTGTCATGCCGTCACAACTCCTCGCAAATAGTTCTGCAATTACTTTAGCAGAGATGACTTCTCCCTTTGAGAAGCGTTTATCTTGTCTTGAATAACCATAGTAAGGTATTGCCAGATATACACCAGGGCCTACATCTTGCATACTTTGTGGTTCAATTCCCTTCAGATTTTCTAGGTCTCCTTTCCGGACATCCCCAATCGCTTCCAGAAGTAGAATAGTTTGAAGAATTCCAGAATCTGGATATGTATTTGAGACTAAAACTACAGGTTCTGAACGAATTACGTCTATTGCTTCCTCTGGAACGCGTACATATCCTTCACTATCAGGGAATCTTCGAGTAACTAGTTCGACGTACTGCATGCCTAACAATGGAGCCAGAGCTTCTGCTACATCACGGCCCGAAGAACCACTCACGACCACCATGTGTAAGCCGCTGGACAAGCCGGTACTTCATGACTCTGCCGCAAATAAAATGAACAAGTTAGTGATAGAAACCTATGATTAGACAAGGGACATCTTCAAAATAGGACTTGATTTCGCCGACTCTGCTTTAGGGCGTGTAGCTTAGTTTGGCTGGAGCACCCCGCTGATAACGGGGAGGCCACAGGTTCAAATCCTGTCATGCCCACCATTATTTCTTTCAGTGGATACTATATTGCTTCAAATGAACAATAATCACTCTTCTTCGAAGTTTGGATCATTAAGTTTCAGGTATGTAGGCAGGGTTACTAGGCGCTTTGTAGAGCATCTCAGTATAACTTCATCTAAACGAGCTGTAGTTCGACCTAATTGTGCTACAGGAACTATGATGGTTTCTGGAAGGTTGTACCTGTTTCTTACAGTAAAGTGAGTCTTTACTACAACTCCCTTGAATGTTCTTTTTGTTTTCTTCATTTCAATTACATTACCGATGTCAATACCATCATTATCTAATACTGCTCTATCCATTAATTCATCTGGCGCGTAGAGTTTTTCATTGATTCTAACTGTATTTCTCCATCTTCTTTGTAATTCTCGAATAGATTTAGTTAGTTTTACGCTACCATCTGGTCTGACACTGTGGACCAATTCTTTCGAGAGTGGTGCATATTCTGCAGGTTTTCTCATGTATTCTCCAGCGACATCGTCAGTCACTTGAATCCTCACTGATTGTACACATTCGTCTCTTGGATGGAATCTTTCCCCTGTGATCGTCCCAACCAATGTTTCTCCCACATATACGTCTCTTTGTAGTAGCTCTTGTATTCTTATTTCTTCGTTCATATTTGTTCCTCAATTGTTGGAGTGGTGCATCCCGTCGCGTGTCTCCTGAGTCTGAGTCGTGGAATTAGCACTTATACTATGCGCTAGTTAAGACTGATAATCCAATTGATTTTTTTAGTTATAATTAAAAATTTCAATTGAAAAACTAAAGTTAGTTTAATTTTATGTATGATTATCAGAAATTGACTTTTTCCAATATTTAGATTAATTTAAAATCAATTTAAAGAACAATATTTCAATCTAATACGGCATATATTGATGAGTGTCACCTTCGTCCGAAGTTCATGTCAGATGTACTCGCTCAACTGGCGGAAATCCGCGCCAATACTGGAAATCAACAAACTGTAGGTTTGAAAGACGAAATCGTTACCAGTTTTGCAAACGATGATCCAAGTTTAATTCGGGCAGTTTCAGAAGCTTCACAAATTCATCACCAACATCTCGATGAGTTTGGTTCTGAGTATATGATGATGGATGAATCCGATTTAATCACACATTTACAATCAGATTACATCAACTTTTACAATCCCGCTACTGTAAATCCGTATGTTGCAATTGCAGCGCGTGGTCCCTGGATTGTGACATCTCATGGTGCCGTATTGCACGATAATGGAGGATATGGTATGCTCGGAGGAGGTCACGGGCCAGACGATATAATTGGCGTTATGTCAAAAAATTGGGTTATGGCCAACATAATGACAGCATCATTCAGTCAAAAAAGACTTGCAGCAGCACTTCGTAAAGAAGTAGGTTATTCTCGCGGTGAATGTCCATTCTCAAAATTTGTTTGTATGAATAGTGGTTCCGAATCTGTAACAATAGGTATGAGGATTGCCGACGTTAACGCACAGCAAATGACTGGTCATGGAGGGCGTTATGAAGGAAAACCAATCAAGAAGATTGCTTTGAAGCAAGCATTCCATGGGCGCACACAGAGACCCGCGACAATTTCCGATTCTTGTAAAACAAAATATATCAAAAATCTTGCAACCTTCCGTGATCGTGAGAGTATAATTATTGTTGAGCCAAATAATATTGCAGACTTACAATCAGCATTTCAGAGAGCAGATTCAGAAGGTTTCTTCATTGAACTAATGGCTTTGGAGCCAGTGCAAGGAGAAGGCTCACCAGGGCAAGATATCAGCCGAGAATTCTACGACGAAGCGCGTAGATTAACAACTGAGCATGGGAGTATGTTGCTTGTTGATTCAATCCAGGCAGGATTCCGTGGTAAAGGATGTCTTTCAATTGTTGACTATCCTGGTTTCCAAACTGCTGAAGTCCCCGATCTAGAAACTTGGTCTAAAGCTCTAAATGCAGGTCAGTATCCTCTTTCAGTCCTTGGATTGTCTGAACGTGCAGCTGAATTGTACGTAGTAGGAATTTATGGAAATACTATGACGACTAATCCTCGAGCTCTTGAAACTGCAGTTGAAGTTTTGAGTAAGGTAACTCCTGAAATGCGTGCAAATATTCTCGAAAGAGGCGAAGAATTTGTCGAAAAACTCACTCTATTAATGCATGAATTTCCAAATGATATACACCTAGTTCAAGGTTCAGGCCTCCTATTGTGTGCTGAGCTAGACCCAGAGAGATTACCGGTTGTAGGATTTGATTGTGTAGAGGAATGGTGTCGAATAAATGGCCTAGGGGTTATTCATGGTGGCCAAAATGCATTACGATTCACACCTCATTTCGGTATTACCTCTAAAGAAATAGATCTAGTAATCGATGTTGTTAGAGATTGTTTGATTGCTTTTGCGGAAAAAGAAGTTCTTGCGGCAGTATGATACTTTAGTCCCTGTTCGCCAAGTCTAGGTGCGGCATGTCGAAGAAGATTGCTCTTCTAGGGGAGGAAGACAATTTCTTTCTCGCATTAAAAGATAGATTGGAGAGAGCAGGTGCTGTATTTACTCATAATTCACATGAGGCAGATATCACAGTAGGTCTAGGCCAATATGCTACAAGTGATTCAGTTGATGTCGCTATAATTGCAGAAAATGAAGATCCACGTAGTGGTAACTTAGATGAAATTAAGAATGTGGGACTCATTATTAGAATTCATGATTTGATGATACCTGAAGGAAGTCAAGGATGGGGCCCGATCGATGTTGAAGACTGGGTCGAGTGGATTAGAGCTGAATCAATAGAACTTACTCCAGAAATAAAACCTAAGCATTGGGTGCATATTCGAGATACTACCGATGCAGTTTCATTGTTAGTCATGGCTGATACCGATGCTTTTGCGCAAGGAGTAATTGATCTATGTGGCAGAAGGGCATGGACTCCAGATGCAGTAATTTCTGAAATAAATCTACTATGGCATCGATTTACTAATGCTATAGCAAATTCTCATACTGTAGAATCACTTTCTGGAATACCGAGTCCGGCAGCTATTCAGTACGAAGGGAAAAGGCTTCGACCAGATCTAAAACCTCTGCATGAAGCAATGCAAGATGCAGGTAGAGAAGAAGGTTGGAGACCTTTAACCCCAATGCGGGTGGCTTTGATGGAATTCCTTGCTTACGCTAAATTCCAATCTGAGCCAGAGTCATAAGACTTAGAGGACGTATTAACGTACTCAGTTGTTCTTATCTGCTTGGACTTTAGCACGAACTTCCTGTGCTGTTGCCTTTGCAGCTTGCATAGCCTTACGAACACGGGTGCCAGCAGCGGCATTACCCTTGTCGTGCTTTGCAGCATCTCCCATAGCTTCTGTTAGTGCATCTATCATTCCTTGTACCATCGATTCAACGGACATAGAAAAGCCGGCATCTATGTCCGTTCTTAGCCATTGTGCCTCTCAAGGCTTGTAATCGCTATTATTGAAATATTCTAGAAATAGCCGTTTTATGTCTAAAAAGTAAGAAAAAGTACTAATTTCCGAATAAATCAGCACCTAAAAGTGGCAATAACACGCTTGCATCACCTTCTACCACTACTTGAGGTGCCTCTGGACGTATTTTTCCCCATGATATAGCTTCTTTGAGCCGAGCACCCGATAACGACCCGTCGTGTTCGGGTGCTGTTGTGATTCCTACTGCTGAATCCAGGCCATCTCTATATTGATTCCACCAAATTACATGATGTTTGGATATTCCTCCTCCAACCATTAGTGCATGAGACTCTTCAGCTGTCCAAGTCAGATCAGATAATATTTGCTCATCTGCCAAGAAATCAACCATGAAATTAGGATTCTTTTGCCTATGCATGAAAAGTTGAGCCCCAATAGAACCATCTGAGAGTCCAGGTATTACCATTGGGATCCTATGTTTTGCAACCCAGTAAAGTAATGAGGTCTCATCTTGAATTCTGTCACCCATGGCCCAACATAATTCAACTGAACCAAACCCTAACCAAGGATTATCTGGAAATTTCTCTTTCCTTTCTGCTTCAATCTCTTCTAACCAAGGTAGGACTCTTTTCTCTAAAATATCTCCATAACATTCGTTTGGAACAATTACATTACCTAATCGATTCAATCCTTCCTCTCCCAATGCGATATCATCAAGGCTGAAATCTCCGTGAAAATAGTCTTGATATGTTCTGGCTATATCGTGGTCTAAAGTTCCACAAGTAGTAATTATCACATTGAATGACTTACGTTTTATTGCTTCTAGAAAAAATCCTCTCGTTCCCGTTGCACACAAGCAAGCAGGGAAAGAAAGCCAGTTCAGAACTCCCTTCTCATCTGTCTTTTCAATGCTCATTCTTAGTATATCCCGTGCATGAGCAAGTTTTGTTGCAGTAAATCCTCCTGCCCTTGACATCTGATTAATTAGCGAATGTACATCATCTATTTTTGAGAAGTTATAGTCCTCAACAGGCGCGCTAAAATCATCACGTGAGTAGGTAGACACAAGTCTTTCGAAAAACACTTTCGTATTCAATTAGTCGGATTCTCTAATTGATAAATTCGGTCTCTTAATTGTGCTGCTCTTTCGAAATCTAGTCTTGCAGCTGCGGCTTTCATTTCTCTTTCCATTCTATTAATTAATTTGACCCTATCTACGTTATTATCGATGGACTGCTCCATATTCTCATCTACCAAAACATTACTCTCTTCATTCCAATCTGGTTGACTAATATTGTCTAAAACAGAATCAGTAGTATTCCATGCAGCCGCTCCCAGAGAGAATTTTTTAGCCAAACCCTCAACTCCCTTTTTCCCAGGTTTCTTAGCGACTAATCTTCTTCCCCCACCAACTCCTTTTCCAGCAACACCTGCCATTAAATCTCCTGACTCAGAGTTCATCACAGGCATCGCCTTTCTGATTGTCTGAGGAGTTATTTGATTTTCTTCGTTGTAATTATTTTGTCTTTTTCTTCTCTCGATTGTTTGTTTAATTGATGCTTCCATTGCAGCCGATATTGAATCAGCATATAGAATAACTCTACCGTTTTGGTTTCTCGATGCTCTACCTATAGTTTGTAATAATGAACGTTCATTTCTCAAGAAACCCTCTTTGTCAGCATCAAATATAGCTACTAAGCTGACTTCAGGGATATCCAGTCCTTCTCTTAGAAGATTTATTCCAACTATAATGTCGATATGCCCTAATCTCAATGCTTTGATAATTTCAGTTCTCTCTAGTGTATCTATCTCACTGTGTAGATGATGAGCCTTGAATCCGTTACGATTGAGATATTCTGCCACTTCTTCTGCGAACTTAATCGTCATCACAGTAACTAGAACTCGTTCATTTGATTCAATACGTGAGCGTATTTCATCTTCAAGATCTTGAATTTGCCCTTCGGTTGGTCTGACATCAATTACAGGATCTAAAAGCCCCGTGGGCCGTATTTCCATTTGTACAACTCCGTTAATCGACTGCATAGTCTCTGCGAGAAAGGCTCTTTTCTTTCTTTTCTCAATATCTGGTTTTCCTCCACCACCTTTACTTGGAACATGTAGTAATCCTTCTGGTACAGGTTGCTTAGTTATCTCTGCTAGGTGTCTTAACTCTCTTTCACCCGGTGTCGCGCTAACATAGAGCATTTGAGGTATTAATTCTTGAAACTCATCAATCCTTAATGGCCTATTATCAAATGCTGAGGGTAGCCGGAAACCATGATCGATCAGATTTTTCTTTCGCGAATAATCTCCTCCATACATTCCTCCAACTTGAGGTAATGTGACGTGACTTTCATCCATTATTACAAGATATTTTTCTGGATCTCCATGAAACTGTTCTGCGCAGGTTGAGAAGAAATCAAGAAGACAGTAAGCTCTCTCGTTTTTTTCTCTACCATCAAAATGTCTAGAATAATTTTCAACTCCCTTGCATGACCCTATTTCAGTCAACATTTCTAAGTCAAATTTTGTCCTCTGTTCTATTCTGTGAGCCTCCATTTCCATTCCTTTTGAATGATAATAATCTATTCTTTGATCTAATTCTGTTTCTATATCCTCAATTGCTTGCCCAAATTTTTCTTCGCTTGTCATATAGAATTCTCTAGGGTGTATCCATGCTTCCTCTATTTCATCTAAAGGCTCCCAAGAAACTGCCTCGCACACCTGTATCCTTTCTATTCCGTCCCATCCAAACCTGATTCGAATGGGGTCATCTCTACTTGGCATCCAAACATCCAGTACTTCTCCTCGAAGTCGAACATCTCCTCGTACTATTTCGCCATTTGTCCTTCTGTATTGTAAAGCAACTAGTTCTCTGACAATATCTTGGGGATTCGCCTCTTGTCCTACACTTAGACGGAGATGTGATTGTTGGAATACTTCAGGTGGATTAAGGCCATAAATAACGGAAACAGTGCCTACAGCAATAACATCTGGCCTGCTAACTAAAGATGCTACTGTTGAGAATCTTTCTTGTTCAATTCTCTCATTCATCTGTAATTCTTTGTCAATGTACATATCCCTTCCTGGAAGATAAGCTTCTGGTTGGTAATAGTCATAATAGCTCACAAAATATTCTACTGCATTTTTGGGGAATAATTCACTCATTTCTTGCCATAATTGTCTTGCTAAGGTCTTATTATGTGACAATATCAATGTAGGGATTTGTAATCTTTCGATAATATTAGCCATGGCGAATGTTTTACCAGAACCTGTAACGCCCATCAAGACACATCTTTCTTGACCTTGATTTATTTGCTTAATCAATTCTTGAATTGCCTGTTCTTGGTCTCCGGCAGTACCGTAATCAGACTTCAAAACAAACATATTGTGCACCCAATTGATTAAGCTATCATTATTGCACCCAGAAGTACCCATCCAGTTAACATTGAAACTCTGAAGAAGGTAGTTTGAAAATCTTCTAACTTGGTTCTAGACAATATTACTACTATATTGGCTAATGCCATAAAGAGAGCAGCAGCAAGAAACCAAATCTCATCCATCGGATCAGAAATTGCAAAGCATGCGAACCAAACTAGAGTTAGTTGTACAGATGTTCTAGTAGTTGTATTCTCATCAAATCGTGCTGGAAATGAATATATTCCATTCTCTCTATCACTTTCTACATCCATGCGTGCATAGTTTATGTCGAAAGCAGTAATCCAAAACATCACTCCTAGTGAAATGAATAATATTTCTGGACTCCACAAATAATCAGTTATCGCTCTCCAACTATGAACATCTGCCGCAACTGCTAGCCAGGCACCTGCTGGAGCTAAACCTAGACAAATTCCAAGCCAAAGGTGGCAAAGCCAAGAATATCTTTTCACATATGGGTATATTGTAAATACTGCAACAGGTAACCAAGCCATCATTAAGGCTACTTCATTCAATTGCCATGCACCTAATAGAAGCATTGAAAGAAACCCAATAGAAAGTAAGTATGCTGTTTGCATGGACATTGAACCAGAGACCAGGTGTCGATTTGCTGTGCGTGGATTTTCTGCGTCAACATCACGATCTATTATACGATTAAGAGCCATTGCAAGCCCCCTAGCTCCAATTGCTGCTATAAGAATCCACAGTAAGTCAATACCAAATTTCTGAGTCTCAAGCTCATTAACGAATTGTTCATGAGCGAGAATATATCCAATAAGCACAAAAGGTAGAGAAAATAGAGTATGTTCAATTTTTACAAACTCAAGTATCTCTTTCGTTCCCATTACAAGCCCTCTCTTTCCATCCACTTTTCAACTCTTTCTTCGATTTCGGGGTCATGTAAAGTAACTGCAGGCCATCTTCTCACTGGTAATGGCCCTTCATTAGATGGTATAGGAGCAGTTGCATCCCAAGCCACTCTCTTTCTTTCCTTATCGAAATGGAAGTCTCGTGCTACTTCAAATCTACAAAACAATTGCCATAGTAGTCTTCTTCTCCAATGTTCATCATCTAAATCTGCATCATCATCAGTAATGAATAACCATCTGAGATTTTTGGCCGCTTCTAGTGACCATATTTCATCCCTAATCCTTGCAATCTGCTCTCTTTGTGCTCTGGCGCCCTCTTCATTTACTTCCTCCATACTAGATTCAGGACGTGGTCCACCTTCGACATTAGTAGTCACTACTAGCATTGAAGAAGCCATCATTTTTGCTTTAGTAACACCTTCGACACCAGATGCAGATACACCTAATGAATCGGGGCATCCCATCATCTTTGGTTCATTGGCTCTTGGGTCGTTAGAAGTTGGTGTTGTAGCATCGATTAGTAATTTTGAATGAACGTTCTGCCAAGGAGATGCATGAGCCAAAGAGTCTGCAACCATTCCATCTAAGATTATCAGGTCTTCAGGTATTCTGACATTGTAGTCAACAGCTTTCAATAGTGCATCAAGATCTTTTACATTATGATTTTCATCTACTGCAATTATTGACTTTAAGAACATCATTTGTCCTGCACCCATTAACCCTAGAGCGGTTTTTCTTGCCTGTCTAGGATACCTTTGTTTAGATGACACGATAGCAAGATTATGAAATCCTGTTTCAAGAGGTAAGAATAAATCTTTTACATCTCTGTGTTGGAATTGTAGTACTGGACGAAAAGCATCACCAATTGCCTCTCCTAGATATCCATCTTCCATTGGTGGGACTCCTACTATAGTCATTGGAATAGTAGGATTTTTCCTATGAGTGATTGCCGTGACATGCATTACTGGATATTCTTCTTCTAAGCAGTAATATCCAAAATGATCTCCAAATGGTCCCTCAGTTCTTGTTTCTCCTGGAATAGTATAACCTTCTATTACAAAATCAACTTCTGAGGGGACCCATAAGTCATTAGTCAGACATTTTGTAATTCTTAACCTTCTTCTGTTTAATAATCCTGCAAATTCGTATTCTGAGAGATTATCAGGTAGCGGAGAAATTGCACTAAACATGACAGGAGGTGGGCCTCCTAGGCATATTGCAACAGGCATACGATTTTCTTTTCCAATTTCATCAGCATGATCTGCTGCATGTTTATGTGCTTGCCAATGGAGCCCAATCTCTTTTTTCCCAAATATTTGTCCTCTGTACATACCCATGTTGTGCTGTCCCGTCTTAGGATCTTTAGTTACAACTAATGGTAATGTAATGAATGGTCCACCGTCCATTGGCCATGTAGTAGGTATAGGGAGTTTAGTCATATCAGGATTTTCAATAACAACTACTTGACAAGCACCTTTTCGCACCTTTTTTGGTGCCATTGACATCCCTTGCATAGCCAATTCTAAACCAGTCCAAGGCCTTTTCAGAATACCTCCGATATCAGGTTTCATCAGATTAACCATAGTTTCTCCAATTTCTTTTGGATTTTTTACTCCCAGTGCTTTATTGGTTCTTTCTCTAGTTCCAAATAAATTCATTGCGAGTGGATATTTACTAATTTCACCATTTGCTAAACGTGGTTGATCGAAAATAATTGCTGGGCCACCTTTTTTTACAAGTTTATCAGCGATGCAACCGGCTTCTAAATAGCAGTCAACAGGGTGACTGATACGAATAAGTTCGTCGGAATCTCTCAAATTGAGGATATATTCACGGAGGTCGCGCCACGCCATATACATTATTCGACGCGCTTATTAGTTGAATATGTTCGTTCGTAATCATAGGCCTTTAGACCGACGGTTTCTTTGACTAATGGCCTTCCTGACTACTCTCATGGGAGAGGCTGTGACTGCCTGTGACGTATTGGTAATTGGTGCTGGACCGGGTGGTGGGAACGCCGCTTTACACAGTGCGAGAGCAGGTCTTTCGACGATTTTGATCGAAGATCATGAGGAAATAGGTACTCCAGTTCATTGCGGTGAATGTATTTCTGATGTTGCTTGTGATAATCTAAATTTAGATTTGCCAGATCATGTAATTAGCAAGAGAGTACATGGAATCAGAGTTATATTCCCAGATGGTACTGAAAAGAAATTAACTGAAGAGGGTTATGTATTAGAAAAGCATCTTTTCGAAAGATGGATTGCAGATGAAGCAGTATCTCAAGGCGCTAAATTAAGTCTCAATCATAAATTAACAAATATGGAAAAGATGTTTGATGGTGAGAAATTTATCGGATGGCGTTGTGAAGGTAAAGGTGAACAGTTTCCAATTGAGGCTAAAATTGTAATTGATGCTTCAGGGGTCGCAGGAGTTTGCTCTAAGATACTCGAATTAAATCCCCGCCCACAAGTTATTGCAGGGATGCAGTATGAGATGCTTGAAGTACCGACTGATGATTATTTAGATTTCTATATTTGGCCCAAATATGCAGAAAAAGGATATGTATGGATGATTCCTAAATGTGATGGTAGAGCAAATGTTGGTTTAGTTAGTGAAGATAAATCACGAACTAAGAAAGGTTTAGATGAATTTATTGAAAACACACATTTCAAAGATCTAGAACAAGTAGCACCTCCCTGGAAGAAGAAAGGAAACCCCGCATTTGGTGGAACAATTCCAATTTCAGGGCCCCATGAGAATACTCATGCAGATGGTCTAATGCTCGTTGGAGATGCTGCAGGATTTACTTCACCATTATTCGAAGGGGGCTCCCATTTAGCATTAAAATCGGCTGTATTTGCAGCCGAAACAGCCGCTAAAGCTATCGCTTCTGATGATTTATCTGCTGGTTCACTTGAGGTATATTCTAAATCATGGAAGAAAGAATTCCCTCCTTATTCTAAGATTCTTCGTGGTAAATCAGCATTATTTGATTTATCAGATGATGATATGTCTTTGATGGCTCAGTGCTTTCCTGATGAGATGAGTAATATGGGGCCTCATGGTAAATTAGCGGTGTGTTTTAAAATATTAATCAGAAGACCCGGACTTTACGCAAGAAAAATAATACCTGCAATGCTGTCTTTTGGTTATTCTCGTGCTAAGTATTATGGATGGTGATTACATCTTATCTTATTATGGGCAAATATTGCTCATATTTGCGATTCTGATGAGCATGCATCAGATTATTAGACCAGAAAAAGCTGGTTTAAGATTCCTCAAAGACCTAACTACTCTATCTCAAAATGCTCCATTCTTATTTCTTGTATTCGCCTTTATTATTGATGCATCTTCTCTGAAGTTAGTCACAGAGTATGGAGGTGCAGACCTTCCGATTCTATACCGTATTTCCGCAGTATGGGGTGGCCGAGCGGGCCCTTTACTTCTTTTTGCAGCACTAATATCAATTGTAACTTGGTTCATGACTGATAATCAAGAGCTAGATTATGATATCCGTATAATGCATGGTTTCACATTAGGAATACTATTCATTTCTTGGTTTCTAAGACCCTTCGCTAGTTCAGAAGGTGTTATCCCTAGCGAACTAAATCCTTTATTACAGACCGATTTAATGGTTATCCATCCGCCAGTAGTATTCTCATATTATGCGCTTTGTATTGCTACGGCTTCAGTTGCGATGTCAGGAGTAATACATAAAAAATCCGCTAAGGAAATTCATGACTCACAGTTACACTGGGCTAGAGCAGCTTTTTTGGTTGGAACAATTGGAATAGGCCTTGGAGGGCTTTGGGCTTATACCGTTCTTGATTGGGGTGGTTACTGGGCTTGGGACCCTGTTGAAACGGGTTCAATCCTTCCATGGTTCGCTCTTCTATTGATAATTCATGCGCGTTCAACTTCAAATGTTTCAAAATCAATTAAAATTTCTCCAGCATTAGGATTAATTTCAGGGCTGCTTGCAATACATGCAACCTTGGTAACTCGTGCTAATGGTGTTTGGGCCTCTGTACATGCTTTTGCAGCGGATGGGTTAGGTACTGATAGTCAAGATCCATACATACGTGTGATGTATATTATTGATTCCAGTCCAATTGGTTTTGAACTTGCATCTTATGTATTTGCGATAATATTGCTAGGTTCATTTGCAATTTATTTCTTAGTCAATCAACAAATGACTGATTTGCGTTTGGAAGATAAAAAATTATTTTTCGAAGAAAAAAGAGTATATTCGCTCATATTACTAACCATGCTGGCTGGAATTTCAGTATGGATTGGCTCTACTGCTGTTTTAATTACAGGAATTTCAATTATGATATTATTGCTAACCAGTGATTCTAGTAAACCATCTCTACAATGGGTATTCTCAGGTGTAATTCTAATGTTTTATGCAAGTTGGTCATCTTCTGCAACAATTCCTCAGGCAATAGCAGGAATGTCTCCTTTCCTTATTATCTGGCTGAGTTCTGATGATGAAGATGATTTGCAGTTATTATTACTACCATTCAAATCTGAATCAGCAAGAATGAAGTTTGCTAAGGCAATACCATGGTATGGGACTTCTGCTTTCCTTCTTCTTACTTGGCTATTATTAACAGTTGAAATCGATGGGACTAATTTAGAAGCACATGAATTCTATGGGGCCCCTTTTATTGGTTTATTAGCAATTGGTTTAACCATATATGCTTGGGGTAAATCTGTAGATATCAAGACCGGAAACATTCTATTCGCCTCTATCTTTGTCATCTCAATATTATTAGCGATTTATTCTGAGAGATTTAATTTACCTGGTGATTCATCATTATTATTCGCTTCAAGTTTTAGCCGAGGATCAGTTTCAATCTTTTTACTAACATGGATGGCTCTTGCGATTCCCCCTAATATCAAACAGGCATATTCCACATTAACAAATATCATCCCTAAGATACGGGAAAATGGTTTGTTATCAAAGAAAAATTCTTCTCGAATCCGTCTTCTTGGTTCCCACCTATCTCATCTCGGAATACTATTACTTCTAGTGGGGCATATTTTCACAACCACACTTATTGATAGATCCGATCCTTCTCATTTGGTAACTCTGAGCCGTGATCAGCCAATATTGCATGATGGATACGAATTTATTTTCACTGAGGTGGAACTTATCGACTTAGATTCAGAAGACTATGATTATCCAGTTGGAGATGGATATCTTGGAGTAGTAATTGAAATGAGAAAAGATGGAGAATTAATTGATACTCTCCGTCCAGGGATACTAAGATTTGATTCTCCTAGTGGCCAAGTAACTCCGCGGTCGGAGCCAGACCGTCATGTTGGCCTATTTGGAGATACTATAATCATCTTAGATATCTTTCAATCTAATGATTTATTAGATGCAATGATGTTTAGAGAAACTAGTGAAGTTGACCGAATTCGCGTTACTGTGCATGATTTACAGGGTTCCCATGCTGTTTGGCTAGGGTGGATTTTAATCATAATAGGTGGCGGTTTAGCCTTGGCATCTAGTCAAAAATTCCATGTTGAAAAGCAAAAAATCTGATTATTTTTGCCAATGACATAACCGTTTGTATCAAAAAGGGGAAGCAGGTCGGCGGGCTGCCCGGAGGCACAAAATATGGATGCTGGTTCAATTGTTCACATCGACTACGACCTGTACGATGCAGGTTCTGAGAGACTTATCGAGACTACACGCGAGGATGTTGCTAAAGAACACGATGTCTTCGATGAAGCGCGTACTTACCAACCAATGATTACTATTGTCGGCGATGGTCGTTTGATTAGTGGTTTTGAAAATCATCTGAATGATGCAGAAGCAGGTAAAGATTACGAATTCGATATTGAGCCTTCAGAAGGATATGGCGAAAGAGATTCTAGTCTAGTTGAAACTATAGGTCAAAATGTATTAATGCGCAGTGTTCGAGATCCAAGTACTCTAGCAATAGGTGCACCAGTTGAGATTGGTGGACGTACTGGAGTTTTACAATTTATCAGTGCAGGTCGTGCGAGGATTGACTACAATCATCCATTAGCGGGTGCAACTCTAAGATATAATTACAATATCGTTAAGGTTGTAGAAGATCGTGCAGAACGTGTAGAAACTCTGCTAAAAATGAATACAGGCCGTGAAGACTTTGAAATATCATTCGAAGGAGACGACTTGACAGTTACTACTCCAGAAGCAATGGCTTACGATCAGAATTGGGCGTATGCTAAATTCAGTCTCGTCCGTTCTCTACGTGAAAATCTTGGCGTCGGAACTGTAATTTTTAGAGAAGTTCACGAACCTCGTGTTATCGAAGAAGAAGAATGAGTGCCCCTCGGTACTCATAGGGAACGTCAAAGCCTTAGCTCGGTTCTCCTTTCGTCGTCATTGGAGCAAATTCTCGGAAATGACTCTCTATCATAGACGCTTGCATTGCAATCTTGTATAGAGTGGATTGAAGAAACAAGTCCTTTTCGCTATATCCAATGGCGTCCAACAGAGTGCTGGGGTTAGGGTTATCGATCCTAATGATTTCATCAACTCTTACAGGGTGCTTAGGTTTAGCGTTTCAGAGAGAGTTCATGGAATCAATGAGGGAACCACCAGAAGTGATATTGAAGGAAGAAACGGTTGGCTTCGATTATACTTTTGAATCAAATAGTATTGAATCAGTATATTATACTGATGAAATTTTAATCGAATTTGATAAAACAATATCGCAACTAGTAATAAATTTCCGAGCTCAATTTCCTTATTCTTCAGTTGTGGAAGAGTTAGTTGGTAATGAAACTAATCAATATCGATATGTCAATGCTAAACTTTGGAAACCAGGAGTCAGGGAAACCGGCGGTGAACCTTTTTGGGAAGTCCGGGCAACACAGGATTTCCCTCAACAAAGATTTTCATTCCCTCAATCAGATTTAATATCAGGTAATTGGATTTTCGAAGTTGAAGCGCGTGGTTACGGTATTACCGCGCCAATAGATCAAGCATCTTTCTATGATCACTTCGACACCTATGTGACCATTACTAAACCATGCGTAGTATTCGCTGAGTCACACGATGAGGGCGAATGTACTTACTTATCTGAACTCGAATCTGAATGAGTAATTGATTTATCGCCATGCACAGCGCTTATGAATCGAAGTTAGGTCGCGACGCTGCTGAGGGACCTAAATGGATGACAATCTAACTCCACTTGTACCGCTTGAAATGTATGATACGCACGCTGTGCACATAGGAACGAATCAGAAATCTGCTGATATGAAGCAGTTCTTAGATGAAATCCGTCAAGACAATAGTGGAATCCATATAATCGATGTACGTCAAACTGATTCAAGAATCCGTGCAGTAGCAAAATTCCTCTCAAATTACGATGCAGAAAGAATCCTTGTAGTCAGCGCTCGTCAGTACGGACAGAGACCTGCAAGGAAGTTTGCTCAAACAATAGGTGCCATGCGTATTGTAGGGCGTTTCATCCCTGGGACTCTAACAAACTCTCGTCTACGAACATATATCGAACCAGAAGTAATTGTCGTTACTGATCCAGCGGCTGACCAACAAGCATTGTCAGAGGCAGTAAGTTCTGGACTTCCTGTTGTCGCTATATGCGATGCTAACAATAGATTAAGAAACGTAGATCTAGCTCTTCCTGCAAATAACAAAGGACGTAGATCCTTAGCTCTAATTTATTGGCTTCTCGCAAGAGAGATGATGAAAGCTCGTGGAGTAATAACAGATGCAGACTGGGAACGTGCTCAGGATGTCATGGATTGGGAATCTACTTTCTAATGTCATTAAAGGCAATTAAAAGAATGTAACAAAAAAGTATCGTTGTTTCAAGAGAAACTAGATATTTCCTTGAGAAGATTCAATTCTAATTGATTTTTCAGTCATTGTGATATAAAAAAGGCTAGTGGACTTAAACATGTCAGAATCGAGGGTACCACTTTTTCTCGCTCCTATGGCTGGTGTTACGGATTTAGCATATCGTCTTTTAGCTAGAGAATGTGGTGCTGATTTATCGATTACAGAATTTACTGCTGCATCAGGTCTTTCTAGACATGATGCGAATTCATGGTTAAAGGTAGAATCAGATCCTCGAGAAAGTCCATTTATTCCACAAATATTTGGTGGCGATATTAAGGAAATGGTTACTACTGTTGAATTACTCGAAGATAAAGCAGATATTATTGACCTTAATTTTGGATGTCCTGCTCCTAAAGTATGTCGGCATGATGCTGGCGCAGCTCTCCTTAGAGACCCCGATAGGGTAATCGAGATGGTTAGAGCCTGTATTAACGCAACTAATGTACCAATAACGGTCAAGATGAGGTTAGGGACTGGTTCAGGACCAAACACTGCATTAGAGATAACTCAGAGGTTAGAGAAAGAAGGGGTAGAGAGAATCTGCGTTCATGGTCGAACTCTCCGTCAAAGATACTCTGGTGAAGCCGACTGGTCACAAATTAAAGAAATCGTCAATTCGGTCGAAATACCAGTTATTGCTAATGGCGATATTATCGATGCGTCAACTGCTTCAGCGTGTTTGACACAAACTGGTGCAGGAGGCTTAATGATTGGAAGAGGTGCAATAGGTCGTCCGATGATATTTCATGAGATTAAAAGAGATTTAGGTTGGCCTATTGAAAAACCCCCTTGGGGCGAAGGAAATATTGCATCGTCCCGTTTGTGGTGCTGGAACCGATATTTAGAATTAAGTTCTGAATTATATTCTAAATCTAATAATAAAAATTTGAAACGACATGCTGTTTCCTTTACTAAAGGACTCCCTGGTGCGTCTAAGATGCGCGTGGAACTACATTCTATGCCTACACAAGAAAAAATGGGTCAAAGAGTTAAGTTATACCTAGAAGAGCTAGCAGAATTAGATAGTATTTTGATTTAAAGGATTAATCTCAGAAATATGTTATGATATTTTAGTTCTTTAAACCACAATCTTGAAACCAATGAACCTGTTAAAGTGTCATATGTCAAGTGAAAATATGTACTACCGGATGATGGGAAATACTGGTATACAAGTATCAATTTTATCTTATGGGTTTTGGGCAACTTACGGAGTTAAAAATAGATTACAAGATTCAGAAGGCGTAGAAATGGCCAAAGAATGTATGAGAATTGCTAGAAATGCGGGCGTGAACTGTTTTGATCATGCTGAAGCATACGGTAATCCTAATGGAGAAGCAGAGAGAATATTCGGCATTGCTCTTTCTGAATTGCAAGAAGAAGATCCTGAAATATGGAGGCGTTCTGAATTAGTTATTACAACGAAGATATTTTGGGGAGGTAGCGGAGTGAATGAATCAGGCCTTTCACGTAAACATATTATGGAGGGTTTAGATTTATGTTTACAAAGATTACAATTAGATTATGTAGACATGGTATTTTGTCATCGCCCCGATCCATTTACACCAACCTCAACAGTAGTACGTGCTATGACCGATGCTGTACGTAATGGATGGGCAACATCTTGGGGGACTTCAGAATGGTCTGCTGCCCAAATAATGGAAGCAATATGGTTTGCTAAGTCAGAAGGACTTGAGCCCCCTATGTATGAGCAACCTCAATATAATATGCTGCATAGACAAAGATTTGAACAGGAGTTTTTCCCCTTGTACCAAGCTCCATACAATTACGGTACTACTATTTGGTCACCTTTGAGATCGGGATTCTTGACAGGAAAATATAATGATGGTATACCTGAAGATTCTCGACCTACCCAAGAAGGATACGAATGGTTGATTGAAGACTTAGAAATGAGAAAGAAGAATGGTGAGGTAGACATTGTAAGAAAACTTACCAAATATGCATCTGAAAATTTCGATTGCTCTACCGCCCAACTTGCCTTAGCATGGTGCCTTAAGAATCAAAATGTCAGCACTATATTACTTGGAGCCACTAAACCAGAGCAAATGGTAGAAAATCTTGGTTGCATAGGAGTCGCGGAGAGAATGACCGAGGAACATATGTTGGATATTGATAAAATTCTTGGTAATAAACCCGAAGACTGGATCGGTTATGGTGGCGCGGGTAATCGTCAACTGCGTTCTTTATGAAATGGTGGTTGAATGGAAACGGGTCTCAAAAATAGTGTAGTTTTAGTAACGGGTGGAGCCGGAGGAATAGGTGAAACTATCTGTAGAGCATTTGCATCTGAAGGTTCCAAAGTAATAGTTCACTATCATGAGTCATCTAAAAATGCGGAGAAAATTGCTAGTGAAATTGGTGGCATTTCTGTTAAAGCAGATCTTACAGACCCGGTCCAGGCTCTTTCACTAATTGATACTATTACTCATAAATATGGCAAGTTGGATGTGTGTATTGCGAATGCAGGTTATTACCCTCCTGAACCATTATCTCTTTGGGATATAGATAACGATAGATGGAATAAAACAATTTCATGCAACCTTGGTGTTGCTGTAAATACCGCTCGTGGTTTTCTCCGAGAAGCATCTAAGACTGGTACAGGTTCTCTTGTTTTCATAGGTTCAACAGCAGGGATATACGGTGAATCAGGACATTCTGACTATGCTGCGGCAAAGGGTGCGATAACATCCGGCTTACTGATGTCCCTCAAAAATGATGTTTCAAAATTAGGTAATGTTAGAATTAATGCAGTAGCTCCAGGGTGGACGTTAACTCCAAAAAAGGTAGAACAGGGAGTCGATGAGAAACTCATTGAAAGGGCTACTGCGACTATGTCATTGAAGAAATTAGCAACTCCTGAAGATATTGCAAATATCGTAATCTCAATTTCCTCTGATATTATATCAGGTCATATTACTGGACAAGTTATTGAAGTGGCTGGTGGTATGGAAGGACGCCTTGTATAGTAAAGAATAATTAGATAGAGTCATTTGCAATATCTTATGTATCGTTTGATTTATTTTTCTTCAGCAGGACGTGCAGAGGCAATCAGAATTGTATTAGATATTTCTAAACTTTCTTGGGAAGATGTAACCGTTGATTTTTCAGGATACTCAGAAATAAGAGATTCGGGAAAACTTCCTTGGGGATTACTACCTGTTTTAGAAACTCCTTCAGGTATTTTGAGTGAATCATCAGCAATTTTAAGATATATTGGAAATATGACTTACCTCAATTCTAATGATAACTGGTCGTCGGCTAAGATAGATGAATGCTTAGATGCCATATCGGATATGACGCATATATTGACTAATACATTCAGAATAGATGATATTGATGAGAAAATAGCGGCACGTAAAGCTTTAGTTGCTCCAGGAGGTAAATTGAGCAATTGTTATGATACATTTTGTCGTAAATTAGAGAATTCAAAAACAGGTTGGATTGCAGAAACAGAAGGTCCCTCTATAGCCGATATCAAATTATTCTCAGACTGCTTCGGTCTAGTCAGTGGAAACTATGATGGTATCGATATATCATTACTAGAGGGAAGAGATATATTGTTAGATTTTCATACAAGAATCTCAGAGCTCCCAGTAATTCTTTCTAGATATAGTGATATGAAAAATGATCCAATTCGTTGGATATATCGTCCAGATGCTTTTTCTAAATGATTAAAATATGGTGATTATATGAATTCAACAGATAGTTTTTTGTTGCCTAGAACAGGCAAATTATTGAAAAATAGAACAGTACTCGCAGCAATGACCAATAAACAAAGTCATGAAAATGGAATTCTTTCCGACGAAGAGAAAAAATGGCTTGTCCGTAGAGCGATGGGCGAATTTGCAATTACAACTACGGCGGCAACAAATGTAACTGAGCATGGACGAGGTTGGTTCGGGGAGATGGGTGTATGGGGGGACCATCATATTCCTGAACTTACTAATCTCGCTACAGAACTAAAAAAAACAGGAACAGTAAGTCTTGCACAATTATTCCATGGAGGTATGCGAGCACACCAGAATATCAATGGCGTCCAGCCAATTTCTGCCAGTGTAAACACTGAGTCAGGAATGGATGGGTCGTATACCAGAGCATTGGAGCATTCAGAAATCATAGATATGATCCAATCATTTACTGATGCAGCAATACGTTGTCAGAAGGCAGGATTTGATGGAGTAGAATTACACGGCGCTCATTCTTATCTAATTTGTCAATTCTTAGGTATAATCACGAATCGCCGTGAAGATGAATGGGGTGGCGATCTAGAAGGACGTAGCAAATTTCTAAGGGAGATAATCAAATCAATCCGTATTGCTACAGGCCCTGATTTTTTAATCGCTGTTCGAATATCTCCGAAAATTGAAGATATCGGAATTTACTTGGCAGATAGTTTGATTTTAGCTAGTATGCTTTCTCAAATGGAAATAGATATGATTCATATTTCGTGCTGGGATGTATTTGAAAAAATCAATGATAAGAAGGATAGTAAAAGTCTAACCAGATGTTTTAGTGATATAATTCTTAATGATATGCCTTTGATATCTACGGGAGCAATTTGGTCGGCTGAAGATGCTCAGTACGTTTTAGATGAGGGTGCAGATTTAGTTGGTGTCGCAAGAGTAGGCATTGCTCATCCTGATTGGCCGAAATATCTTGGAGATATTTCATATTCTCCACAACGCCCTCCATTTTCTGAAAAGCATCTATTGGATGTTGACCTAAGTCCAATTTTTGTAGAATATATGAAACGTTGGAAAAATTTTGTTATTGGTGGTAGATAATCTGGATTATTCAAGAGAATCATCAACTCTCGAAGATACAGTTCTGAGCCTACGGATTGTTCTATCTAATCTGCTCAGTACACGCTCTGTAACTTCTTGTCCATTTTTACCAGCAATTCGGAAACCATAAGGCATCCTACCTCCTAATGTATTGAGTAATAATTTTTGATTCTCTAGAGTGACATCTTTCAAAATAGACTCTATTTTTTCAATACTAAGATTCTTTTTCTTGACGCCAGAAATTACTTTTTTTGATATTTCATCACTTAATCTCCCAACCCCTCCTCTTGTCATCAACCATTCTTCTCCTCTAGCATCAAATTGTCTCATTAATCCTAGATATACATCTTGTGCGATTCTTTCTGGCATGGCTACACGCTCCACAATACTCATTTCCATCATTCTCTCAAGAACTCTTTGAACTCTAGATCTTGTCTCACCCATTCTATCTGCTAATACTAACAGAGTAACTGCTCTATGGCTTTGAGCTAATTCCTGTAATACTTTTTTGGCTAGATTATCTTCAGGTTTTACTCTGTCTCCGTTTAATCCTAAATCATCTATTAATGAGTCTATTCTGTCTTTACCTTGAATTGTAGCACTAGGTTCAGAAATTTTTATTTTGAAAAGCCTTTCTTCTTCTTCAGAAGGTGTACTCATTCTTTCATCAGATTCAACGATTAAGTCTGATAATTCTGCGAGACGTATTTCAAGAATTTTTCTCGCTTGTACAGAGAGTAGTTCTACTGCAGAATTCATTGACCCTCCTCTTAAAACATGAATATGCCATCTTCCTTTAAGTTCGGAAGATACTAAACCAGATTCTCTCAATCTATTCATTTGATTATGCATTGCGGTTTGTGATAACCCACAAGAATCACCTAATTCTTTTGTATTCCAGCCTCTCAGAGGATTATCTAATAGTGCTCCTCGAAACATTCGATGTAATGCACTTGGCTCATTGTTTACATTCCATGTTTCTGACTTTCTCCTTACCAAAGAAAGAGAATCAATTAACCATTCAAGCAGTGTATCTGTATCTTTACTACCTGTTGGCATAGGTTGCTCAACTAGCCTTACCCTGAACATACAACCTTATGCCATAATTCAGAGTGTAAGAGCATTCTGCTTAACTTTCGATAGTAATAGGCGAATCATGCATACTCTGCACGAAGGTCAAGCCAATTATATTCTATTCTTGAAGTCTTTAATCCGATTAAATGGTCAGCTAGATTAAGTTTGTTTGGTGAAATAATTCCTCTTGTTCTTAGAACACAAATCGCAGAGTGTACTGCTGAACGAGATCTACCTAAATCTCGTGCTAATTGTGCTTGACTTTCGGGTGCACATGTTAAGGCAAGTCTTGCAACTATTGATCGTTGAAGACTGGAAAGACCAACAGGTAACATTGCAGCAGCTCTTCTTTCGTCTTTTACGCCTGTACCGAGCAGTTCTTCTATTTGCGAAGGTGCCCCAGCGTAGTAACAAGTTCTCCCATTTACAGGAATAATAGTCACAGTTTTCTCATTTACTAGAACATCTAAATGATGCCTAAGGGTGCCATTTGCAGCATTCATTCTTCGTTGTAACTCTCGAAAATGAATTCCTGGTGATTTATCTAATGTGGAAAGAATTTCTGCACGTACAGGATGTTCCCAAGGATGTTCATTTGGAGATGAAATAGTACCCTCAGTTAGAGGTGGTACGAGTCCAGGCATTAGAGCAGCAATGCCCAAAGAAGCACCTCCTAATGCTATCAACCCATCAATGGCCCAAGAACGCTTACTGCGCCACTGTTCAAGTAAAGCCATACCTCTTTTCGAACCTTCTAGTCTTTGAAAGAATCGGTCAGTTGAGTCGCTTTACTTCGTTTATCTGGTACTAATCTTCTGAAACAACTAGATCATTATGTATTTTCATATAAGCGACAAGTGGCCCTAAGAGTCTACCACAGTTCCTTCCATGTGTGGTTAACCTGTACATCACACGTATCGGAGGTCCATCCTCAACAACTCTTTCGACTAATCCATTTTCTCTGCAGGAAGTCAACTTGTCCGATAAAGTCCTACTTGAAATACCTCTAAGTAGAGTTCTTAATTGATTAAATCTTTTGTCACCTGCAATGTAAAGCGCTGAAAGAATTTCAGTAGTCCATCTTGAACTGAACATACTGAAAGCTACGACAGCTGCATCTACTTCCCATTCCATTTGACCATCGTCACCATCATAATAACCTTGGAATATTTGACGAATATCTCTACCATTATCTTGAACTTGATCTAAAGCAGAAGTGATTTTTTTGTAATCCGAATTTGTAATCGTCATTCTCTCTCTACCCATAGTCATCAGATGTCTCGAATCTCATCTAGTGTATAAAATACACCTTAGTGTGTTCGTAAATACTTCTGTATTGATATATGGATTAGTGGTGGCTTGGTGTGCAATCTACACTTAGATGCAGGAAGTTACTAAAATGGATAAATGGTTAGAACAATGGTTAAATGAAACAATGGAAGAACTTAATTTGGAAAAAGAGGAATGATTATGAGTTTCAAATCATTACTAGAGATCGCAATAATTGGTATTGCAGAATATCGTGCACCGGCATGGATACAGTCTCCAAGAAGAATTAATTCTAGAAAAAGAATTATTGATTAATATAGGCAGGTCTTCGACCTTCAATTAATGCAGACAATCCTTCTAAAGCATCTTTAGAGGCAAAAATTGTGCCTAACTCTGCTAACTCTAGTGCTAAGCCGTGATCTAGATTTTCTCCAGTCGAAATTGCATCATTAAGAAGTTTATTTGCAATTTTCAATGCAATTGGTGCCGTAAAACTTAGTGATTTCATCTGTCTCATTACTGCCTTATCTTCTTTTTCAAATTCTTTTGGAATTTCTCCAGACATTATACTCTCCATATTTTCATCTTTATAGAAATTCATAGCGAACAAAGAAACTGGATGATTTTTGTCTCTAGGAACTCCCGGATATTTATTTGCAGGTTTCCCCTCTACTGAGATATCCATTATTGTCTTTGAAATATCCGACGGCTCAACGTGATGTGTAAGAATACCTAATGCTGATGCAGTTCTAGAATCAAGGAAATTTCCGGCTAGAACTGCATATCTTGCTGCCTCTATGCCACAGATACGTGGTGTTCTTTGAGTCCCCCCTAGGCCAGGGAAAATTCCGATACTTGTTTCAGGGAATCGGAATTGCGAACGCCTAGTTCCAATTCTATAATCACATGAGATTGCTAACTCTAATCCTCCGCCTAATGCCAGCCCAGTAGTTAGAGCGATAGTAGTTTTTGTTGATTTCTCAAGCTTATTTAGGACTTCATGGCCGTATGCAGTAAAGTCATAAATATCCTTTGTAGAATCTTCATTTATTTTATCTACAAAGAATTTGACATCTGCTCCTGCTACGAAAGCTTTACCTGCTCCTTCCAATACAATTGTATCTATATCATCTCTCGAGTTTAAATTGTCGAGAGCAGATCCCAATTGTTTAACTACAGATTCATTCAGAGCGTTCATAGCTTCTGGCCTATTAATCTTAATTTTTGCAATATTATTATTTATTTGAATATCTATATAATTAAATTCGAACATCTCCTTTTTCTCCTTTAGCCATTGTGGAAGTTCAAAACCTGCAAGCTCAGCATAATTTGTAGCCATTTTTATACTCTGCTCAATTCCAATTTTATTCGCAATTTCAAAAGGCCCTTCTGCCCATCTTAATCCTACTTTCGCTCCTCTATCCACATCTTCAATTGAACATATTTCTTCTTCAACAATTTGAGCTGAAACGGCAAAAACTTGGCCTAGTAGCCTCTCTCTAATTATTTCAGCAGTCTTTTCATCGCATTCAGTATCTTCTCCAATATCCCAATTCTCAGATTTTTCAATTGCTTTCACTAAACTATTCGCTCCACTGTAACGAGGGCAATTGAGTTGTTCCGAAAGATAGTTAGTTGCATGCAATGCTATTGTAGGGCCTGTGAGATTCATCAAAGCAAAAGGCCCCATTCCAATATTGAATGCCTTTTCTGCTACAGCGTCTATTTGAGCGATTGATGCTACTCCCTCATCTAATAGATGGCAAGCCTCATTTAACCAAGGTACAAAGAATCTATTCACTACAAAACCAGGTCTATCTTTACAAACAATTACAACTTTACCCATAGTTTTACAATATTGTTCTACAGCTTTTAATGACTCAACTGATGTTGTCTCTGCAGGAATAATTTCGATTAGTCGGTTTTTCGCAGGGTGATAGAAGAAGTGCAGACCTACGAAACGATCGGGCCGACCTGTAGCTTTAGCCAATTCATTTACAGAAAGAGAAGATGTATTAGATGCCAATATTGTTTTCTCATTACATACTTCATCAAGGATATTGAAAACGGTTTTTTTAACATCAAAATCTTCGAATACTGCTTCTATGACTAGGTCAGTGTCAGGATTAACGTTCTCTGTTCCTACTACTCCAGTAATTCTACTCTTGATATCTTCAACTTGCTCTGAACGAAAAATTCTTCTTTCGATAGCCTCATCAAGAAAATCAGAGACTATCTTTTGACCCCTATTTACCCATTGCTCTTCACGATCAACCATTTGGACATTGAATAGTTCTTGTGCAGACTTTTGAGCAATACCTGAGCCCATGTTTCCAGCCCCTATTATTGCAACCGAATTTACAGTGTTCATAGTTGTGCGAAACATAACCTATCCATCAATGCAACGGAGTCGGCGACTCTGTCGATGGCGTAAGTTATTCAGTAGAACCTAAACATGAGGCAATTATGATGCGCCGTCGCCTAGCAGTGTTTCTTGTTGTTTTGTTCCTTATATCTACAGCTCAAACCGCTCAATCAAATGCAACAGGGAAAACAGGAAGTGCATCTTCAGGCTGTACTTGTCACGGGGGTAGTTCCTCTATGAGTGTCAGTTTAAGTGGCCTTCCTTCTTCAGGATATACTGCTAATACATCTTACAGTCTTTCATGGGATGGAGGTCCACACATCCCTGGAACTGGTGGATTCAACATAGTCGCCACGCACTCTAGTGGTCAAGCAATATTAGGTACATGGAGTAATTTGGGCAACAATGTCAAGCAAGTTGGTAGTGAACTCACTCATGACGGAACAGCATCTCGTTCGTGGTCAGCAACCTGGACCTCTCCTTCATCAGGATCTGGAACCGTTGTATTTGATTTAGCAGTGCTATATGGTAATGGTAATGGAAATAATCAGGGAGATAGTTGGAGTACTAATTCTTGGAATTTACCCGAAGCATCAGTCAGTACCAACAATCCTCCAACTGCTACCAATGTTTCCTATGTTCCGTTAAATCCTACTAAAGAAACAGGACTAGCAGTTGAGTATGATTTCAACGATGATGATGGTAACTCGGAACAAGGAACAACAATACGATGGTTTAGAGATGGCCTACAAATCGCTCAAATTAATGATATGGAGGCAGTTCCAAATATCTGGATTACAAAGAATCAGCAGTGGAGAGTCGAGGTAACTCCTTCAGATGGAGAAGATGATGGCGATACTGTTTCTCTTGAGTCTGTAATGATAGGGAATACGGTACCAATAGCTAGGAATCTTGAGGTATCTCCATCTGACCCGTTAGATAATGATGATTTAACTCTTAATTATGATTATTTTGATTTAGATGGTGATAATCAACAGGAAACTCAGATACGTTGGTATCTTGATGGTGTGAGAATTACAGAACTCGATGATTCTTCGTCGGTTTCCTCATTGATGATACGTTCAGGAGACCAGTGGGAATCTCGTGTAATTCCTCACGACGGTGAATCATTCGGTTTGATTAAATCTACAGGTCTGATTATTATTGGTTCTTCCAATAATGCACCAACATCTAGTGCATATATATCTCAAGGATCTAATGCCTATACAGATGATGCTTTACAGGTAGTAGTCGGATGGTTTGATTCTGATGGAGATGACCTTGCTGGAACCGAAATAAGGTGGTATCGTGATGGAGTCCAAGTTTCAGCATTCAATGATCTTACTTGGGTCAGTTCTGATGCGACTTCAAAAGATGAGGTATGGTATGCCAGTGCTCGTGTGTCAGATTCTTTAATCTGGTCGGAATGGACAGATGCAGATAGTATCACTATCCTAAATAGCCCACCCGAATTGACTTCTATAACCATGTTTCCAGAAGGTGATTTAATTGGTAATCAGGACCTTTCAGTAGTTTGGGAATATTTTGATCTAGACAACGATTTAGAATCAGGAAGTGAGATTTATTGGTTTGTCAATGGTGAAAGAGTATCAGAATTTGATGGCTTAACAACTATTTCTTCTGAAAACGTATATCGTGATCAACACTGGACCGTCCAAGTAATACCTCGAGATGGAGAGAGCCTAGGATATGGTATGACAACACAATCAAGAGTTATTCAGAATGGTGCACCTGAAGTTCCAGTCATCCAATTAGGTGCAGGTTTATCGGGATATATTGGTGAGCCTTCATCATTCCCCGAATTAGGAATTGCTAATTCGTTAGAATCGCTCGTAGTTTTAGCATCATCCATTGATCCCGATGAAGAACCATTATTCTTTGATTTAACATGGTCTCGTAATGGTTATCAAGTACCAGATTTAGATGGTCAATCTTTAATCACTTCTGAAAGACTAGAGGCAGGGCAAGTGTGGGAAGTAAAAGTAACGGTCAGAGACCCTTGGGGTTTGACCAGTCAAGCCTCAGAAACAGTCACAATTTCTAACTTACCACCTATTCCAGCATGGTCTACAATTCCTGAGTCGTCTTTATCTGGATCAATGATTAAGTTCGATGGAACATCTTCTCTTGATCCTGATGGCTCAATAATTAGTTGGTCATGGCAAATAAACAATCAACATCATTTTGGTTCTAATGTTGAAGTATTGCTTGGTGAAGGTACTCACTCTGTAAAATTAACAGTTACAGATGATTTAGATTCTTCAATAACAATACAAGACGTCTTAGTTCTTGGTCCAGTACCCATGGTTAGTTCATTATTCGGAGAAGTTAGTGGTACAGATGTAGAGTTATCATGGAGTAGTAATTCAGATGAATATAGAATATATGTTTCCTCATCTCCAACTGAATCTTTAGAGGATATGAGACTTGTAGGAGTGACTACTGAAAATAGTTGGAGTCATACGGTTCCAATTGCATCGAACTTATATTATTCCGTTACTCAAGTGTTTGATGATAATGAGATATTATGGATAGAAAATGGAACTAATATGGTAGCTATTGATGCCTCATCAGTTACTACTTCTGTTGATGACTCTCCAACCGGTTCGATTACTATATTATCAATACCATTGACTATAATATTCTTAATGGTGGCTTTATTGAGTATTGGGATGAATCTACAAATTAGAAAAAGGAGGTCAATGATATGAAATCTAGAATTATAGTTGTAAGTATTATTCTTACCTTACTTCTAGCAACTTCTTCAGGTGTTGCTAATCCTGGAGGTAAAGGAGATAGCAATAGAGATTTTACCTGTGGTGGATCTTGTCATGGCGATCCTAGTCTTTCTTCTCCTTCACCAGCAGAAATCCATATAGATATGAAATCTACTGCATTTTCTGGAACTGCTACTGAAGTTTCAATATCAGTTAGTGGAATGGAGTTATCGAATAATAATTTAATTGGCATATTCCTATTAGGCTCAAAGAATGGTAATAATGATCATCCTGAAGATTATGGTTGGCAAATTATTCAAGATCCTAATGGCGGAACTTCAAATTATGTAGAAATTATTTCTTCTGAAAATACTGTTGCAGTTAGTTGGGTACTTCTGGCTCCAATGGAAGAAGGTCAGAAAGAAATATTTGTATCGATTCAGCATGGTTCTATGTATAATCACGATAATAAGGCGTTTATCGGTGAAACAGATGGTTTTATTGTTAATATCGAACCAATACCTGCAAACTACCCTACCCTCGAAGAAGGTTGGGTTTCTCCTGATGAAAGAGTGTCTGGAGATTCCTCTGCAATAATTATCAGAACTGTGAATACAGATACATTGTCAGTCCTATGGAGACTTCCGGGTGAATCACAGTCTCATGAAGCATCTGTGGAGATGATATCTGATCAAGAGTGGGAAGTTTCCATTCCTGCAACTATTGGAGATACAAGAATTGAATACCAGATAATTGCATCAATGGGTGAATTTAGTAATCAGATGCCATGGTTATCTATTGGAACTTCAGATCCATATTTTGATGGTACTTCTTTAGGTGCAAAACTTCAATCATTTTCTATTATTCTAATTATACTTGGATTTATGTTATCATTACAAACTTGGTTTTCCCCTAGGGGCTTTAGCAATCAAATTGATAATACGAATGAGGTTGAAGAATCTCTCTCTGAGCAAAATAATGACTATTGGTCCCGATTGATAAAATCTGATGAAAATCCAGGTTGGCTATGGGATCCAGTAGAGAAAGAATGGGTTGCTGATCCGAATCTATCGCGAGGTGAGCAATGATGTATGCAGTAACATTTCATCATATGATTGTAGGATTATCAGCAGGAGCTGGAACCTTGATGGGGATTTGTGCTATTCTAGCCTGGTTATCTAACAGAGTTTCAAATCTAGAATCTTCTAAATCGACCTTAGATAAGGCTTCATATGCAGCCTCTATTCTGACATTAGTGACGCTTCCTCTAGCTATGTTTTCTGGCTATTATTCAGTTTCAGATCCTACAGGAAGTGCAATATTTTACAATAAATTTATTTTTTCAGGTATAGCAATTGGTTTTACTTCTTCTTACATAGCAGGAAGAATCAGGTATGGTGCAGAAATATGGGATCATCCCGCTTTAGCGAATCTACAGATGTTATCTGCCTTATTTGGATTGACTTCGATTATGATACTGGGTTCAATCGGCTCTAAGATAACACTGGGTGAATCAACTCTGGATCTCTTACCATTTTGGCCTGAATTCATGAATTCAATTGTCATTGACCAATGGGTTAGTTTATTCCTTGTTATTATTGGTGCATCTTCAGTGATAATTTCTTTTAGAATGATGGATTTATCTAATAAATCTCAAATTTAGAGTATCAAAAATTATCAAAAATTTGAAAAATTCTATTTGCATGCATATCACATGTTAGATTTAGTGATTTGATTCTCTCCTTACCAGATTCTGCCCATCTCTCTCTTATTTCTTTATCACTAGACTGCTCTAAAGCATGAACCCATTCTTTTGTATCTGATCGATCAATAAGTCTCCCATTCTCGCCATCGATAACCGTATCGGTAAATCCTCCTTCATTCACAAAAAGAGCGGGTGTACCTATTGCAAAGGCTTCAATTGGAGTAAGTCCAAACGGTTCTCCATGTGCCATGCTAACACTTGCTTCAGCCCCTCTTAATAGGCCTAACAATTCGTTTTGAGGTAGTCTTGGTGCAAACCAAACTTTTACATTGCAAGATTCAGCATGTGAAATTAACTGGTTTATGTCTTCTGAACTCCCCCCTCCTACATGGGCCATCGATAGCTCTGTATTTTCTAGCATTGAGATAGTTTCCCAAGTTCCTTTTGCCCAACTCGCTCTCCCAATATTGACTACATAAGGTTTTGAAATCTCATCGAAGTTTTCTTTTT